>JAJNBO010000003.1 GCA_021156245.1 Ramlibacter sp.
TGGCTCTACTCCAGCGGCTCCACCGGCACGCCCAAGGGCACGGTGCACCTGCACAGCCACCTGATCCAGACCGCGGAGCTCTACGGCCGCGCGGTGCTGGGCATGCGCGAGGACGACATCGTGTTCTCCGCCACGAAGCTGTTCTTCGCCTATGGACTGGGCAACGCCCTCACCTTTCCCATGAGCGTGGGTGCGACGACCGTCCTGCTGCCGTCGCGACCGACGCCGACGGACGTCTTCAGCGTGCTGAAGAAGTTCCGGCCCACCATCTTCTGCGGCGTCCCCACCTTGTTCGCCGCGTTGCTGGCGGATGCGGCCCGGCCCGCCAAGAAGGAAGTCGCGCTGCGCGTCTGCACCAGCGCGGGCGAGGCGCTGCCGGCGGAGATCGGCCAGCGCTGGACGGACACCTATGGCGTGGAGATCCTCGACGGCATCGGCTCCACCGAGATGCTGCACATCTTCCTGTCCAATCGCCCGGGCAAGGTGCGCTACGGCACCACCGGCCAGGCGGTGCCCGGCTACGAACTGCGCATCGTCGGCGACGACGGGCGGGAGTGCGGGCCCGGCGAGATCGGCGAGCTGCAGATCAACGGCCCGACCGCGGCCGTCATGTACTGGAACAACCGCGCCAGGACCAAGGCGACGTTCGCCGGGGAATGGACGCGCAGCGGCGACAAGTACACGCGCGACGCCGACGGCTACTACACCTACGGCGGCCGCAGCGACGACATGCTCAAGGTCGGGGGCATCTACGTGTCGCCCTTCGAGGTGGAGGGCTGCCTGATGACGCATGCGTCCGTGCTGGAAGCGGCAGTGATCGGCATCGCCGACCAGGAGGGCCTCGTCAAGCCGAAAGCTTACGTGGTGCTGAAGACCGGCCAGCAGGCCACGGCGGAGGAACTGCAGGCGCACGTGAAGACGCGGCTCGCCCCGTACAAGTACCCGCGCTGGATCGAGTTCGTGCCCGAGCTGCCCAAGACGGCCACCGGCAAGATCCAGCGATTCAAGCTGCGCGCCGCCGCGGCCTGAGGGAAACCCATGTGGCGGACGCGCGCGTGATCAGATAAAAATTGCTTCAGGCCTCAACGATCAACAAGGAAACACCCATGACCACCCGCCGCCTCGTGCTCTCCCGCGGTGCCGCCCTCGTCGGCGCGGCTTCCACCAGCCTGCTGCTGCCCGAGATCGTGCGCGCGCAGTCCAACCGGGTGCGCGTCGGCTTCATGCTGCCCTACACCGGCACCTTCGCGCAGCTCGGCGTCGCAATCGAGAACGGCGTGCGCATGGCCATCAACGAAAAGGGCGGCAAGCTCGGTGGGCGCGAGATCGAGTGGTTCAAGGTCGACGACGAGTCCGAGCCGTCCAAGGGCGTCGAGAACGCCAACCGCCTGGTGCAGCGCGACAAGGTCGACGTGCTGATCGGCACCGTGCACTCCGGCGTGCAGATGGGCATCCAGCGCGTGGCCCGCGAAAGCGGCGTGCTCAACCTGATCCCGAACGCCGGCGTGCATGCCGCCACGCGCGCGCTCTGTGCCCCCAACGTGTTCCGCACCTCGTTCACCAACAGCCAGCCCACCCGTGCGCTCGGCAAGCCCATGATGGACAAGGGCCTCAAGCGCACCGTCTGGATCACCTGGAAGTACGCGGCGGGTGACGAAGCCTTCGAGGGCTTCAAGGAAAGCTATACCGCCGCCGGCGGCACCATCGTCAAGGAACTGGGCCTGCCCTTCCCCAACGTCGAATTCCAGGCGTTGCTGACCGAGATCGCCTCGCTGCGTCCCGACGCGGTGGCCTGCTTCTTCGCAGGTGGCGGCGCCGCCAAGTTCATCCGCGACTACGCCGCGGCCGGCCTGAAGGACCGCATCCCGCTGTGGGGCTCGGGCTTCCTGACGGAAGGCGTGCTCGACGCCGCCGGTCCCGCCGCCGAAGGCATCATGACCACGATGCACTACGCCGACTCGCTCGACACGCCGCGCAACCGCCAGTTCCGCACGGCGTACGCGACGCAGTTCAAGATGCAGCCCGACGTCTATTCCGTGCAGGGCTATGACACCGGCCTGCTGCTGGCGCAGGGCCTGGCCGCCGTCAAGGGTGACATCGCGAACAAGCAGGCGCTGTACAAGGCGCTCGAGACGCAGACCATCGACAGCCCGCGCGGCAAGTGGACGATGAGCAAGTCCCACAATCCAGTGCAGGACATCTACCTGCGCCGCGTGGAGAACAAGGACAACAAGGTGATCGGCATCGCCGCCAAGGCTCTGGCCGACTCCGGCGCCGGCTGCAAGATGGGTTGACGGCTCCGCAGGGACCAGGGTCTAGGGGCTAGGGACTAGGGGAGTCCCTGGCCTTTTTCTTGCGCGTGTCTTTCCCTAGACCCTAACCCCAGTCTCCAGCCCCTCTTTCATGGATTTCGCCAACTTCCTCATCCAGCTCCTGAACAGCGTCCAGTACGGGCTGCTGCTCTTCATGCTGGCCGCCGGCCTGACGCTGATCTTCGGGATCATGGGCGTCGTGAACCTGGCGCACGGCAGCTTCTACATGCTCGGTGCCTACCTGGCATGGTCGCTGGCCCTGAAGACCGGCAGCCTGCTGCTCGCCATCGTGCTCGGCACGGCGATCTCCGTGGTCTTCGGGCTGCTGCTCGAGCGGCTGCTGTTCCGCCATTTCTACCGTCGGGACCACCTGGACCAGGTGTTGCTGACCTTCGGGCTGATCTACATCTTCGAGGAGGCGCGCTCCATCCTCTGGGGCGATGACGTCCATTCCCCCGGCGCTGGCGGCGTCGATCCCGCTCACGGACAACCTCTCCTATCCCGTCTACCGGCTGTTCATGTCGGGCCTGTGCATCGCGCTCGCGCTGGGCCTGTACTTCCTGATCTCGCGCACGCGCCTGGGAATGAAGATCCGCGCCGGTGCGTTCAACCACGAGATGACCGAGGCGCTCGGCGTCAACGTGAAATTGATCCACGCCGTCGTGTTCGCGTTGGGCGTCGGCCTGGCCACGATCGCCGGCATGATCGCGGCACCCATCTCCAGCGTCTACCCGAACATGGGCTCGCAGGTCCTCATCATGTGCTTCGTGGTGGTGGTCATCGGCGGCATCGGCTCGGTGCGCGGCGCCCTGATCTCCGCCCTGCTCGTGGGGCTGGTGGACACCTTCGGCAAGGTGCTGCTGCCCCAGGTGGCCGGCATGCTGGTCTACATGCTGATGGCCGCCGTCCTTCTCTGGAAACCCGAAGGACTCTTCAAGCAATGAGCGCCGCCAAAGCCAATCTCGAAACGCTGCCGCGCGGGCTGCAGGTCGCGCTGGTGCTGGGCCTTCTCGCCCTGATCGCCTTCCCGTTCTTCAGCACCGACTTCTACGCGCAGATGGTCGCGCGGATGATGATCCTGGCGATCTTCGCGATGAGCCTCGACCTGCTGCAAGGGGTCACCGGGCTCGTGTCGCTCGGCCACGCCGCGTTCTTCGGGCTGGCGGGTTACGCGCTCGCCTTCCTCACGCCGGAAGCGGAAGCCGCCAGCCTGTGGTGGACGCTGCCGGCGGCCGTCGCCGCGTCGGGACTGGCCGCGCTCGTCATCGGCTTCTTCGTGGTGCGCACCCACGGCATCTACTTCATCATGGTCACGATGGCGTTCGCGCAGATGGTGTTCTTCCTGTTCTTCGACAACAAGGCGCTGGGCGGCTCGGACGGCCTCTACATCAACTTCAAGCCGAACGCGGGCCTGTTCGACCTGGAGGACAAGCGCGTCTTCTACTACTTCACGCTGGCCATGCTGGTGCTGGTGTACCTGTTCCTGCGCCGGCTGCTGTTCAGCCCCTTCGGCCGTGCGCTCGCCGGCATCCGCGTCAACGAGCACCGCATGCGGGCACTGGGTTTCGGCACCTTCGGCTACAAGCTCGCCGCCTTCACGCTGGCCGGCGCGCTCGCGGGCCTGGCGGGCTACCTGTGGGGCGCGCAGACCGGCGTCATCAACCCGGAGCTGATGGGATTCCACATGAGCGCGCACGCGATCATGATGGTCATCCTCGGCGGCATGGGCAACTTCGCCGGAGCGATCGCGGGTGCATTCGCCTTCGAGATGCTGCTGCACGAGGCCAAGGATCTGCCCACCATCGGCAGTTTCAACGCGGGCAAGCACTGGCAGCTCTGGACTGGCCTGTTCATCGTCGCCATCGTGGCCTTCGCACCACGCGGCCTGCTGGGGCTGCTGGAGCGCGTGCTGCGCCGCAAGGACCGCGATGAGTGAAGTGCTGCTGTCCGCGCGCGGGCTGACCAAGCGCTTCGGCGGCCTCGCCGCCGTGAACGACGTGACGCTGGACCTTTGGCGCGAGCGCATCCACGCGGTCATCGGCCCCAATGGCGCCGGCAAGTCCACGCTGACCAACCTGCTCTCGGGGGACCTGGCGCCCACGTCGGGCAGCGTCGTGCTGGGCGGCCGCGACACCACGGGCTGGAGCCCCGAGCGGATCTCGCGCGCGGGGCTGGGACGCAGCTACCAGAAGACCAACATCTTCCTGCCCTTCACCGTATGGGAAAACATCCGGCTGGCGGCGCAGTCCCGCACGCCGCGGGCAGCCCGCTGGCTTGCCCGCGCGGCCGACGTGCGGGAGTCCAACGAACGCGCGGAGCGCGCGCTGGAACTCGCGGGCCTGGCGCCGCGGCGCCACCACGTGGCCGGCGCCGCCAGCCACGGCGAGCAGCGCCAGCTGGAAATCGCCATGACGCTCGCAACGGATCCGCAGGTGATGCTGCTCGACGAGCCGCTCGCCGGCATGGGCACGGCAGAAGCCGAAAGCATGGTGGCCTTGCTGCTGCGGCTGAAGAAGCAGCACGCGATGATGCTGGTGGAACACGACATGGATGCGGTGTTCGCACTGGCGGATCACCTGACGGTGATGGTCAACGGCCAGGTGATCGCCAGCGGCACGCCGCAGCAGGTGCGCGCGGACGCCAACGTGCAGGCGGCGTATCTCGGTGTCGACGAGGCAAGCCATGGCTGAACGGCTCGTCGAGGCGCGCGGCCTGCAAACGTACTACGGCGCCAGCCACATCCTGCGCGGCGTCGACTTCCACGTCGATCGCGGCGAGACCATCGGGCTGATGGGCCGCAACGGCATGGGCAAGAGCACACTGCTCAAGAGCCTGATGGGCCTGGTCCGTCCCCGCGGCGGCACGGTCCAGGTGAAGGGGCGAAACATGCTCAGCCGGCCGTCCTACGAGGTGGCGCAGCTCGGCATTGCCTACGTCCCCGAGGGCCGCGGCATCTTCGGCAACCTGAGCGTGAAGGAAAACCTGTTGATGGCGGCCCGCGCCGGCACGGCCGGGCAGCGCGACTGGACGTACGCCCGCGTGCTCGAAACCTTCCCCAGGCTGCAGGAACGGCTGTCGCATGGCGGCCAGCAACTCTCCGGCGGCGAGCAGCAGATGCTCACGATCGGCCGCGCACTGATGACCAACCCGGACGTGCTCATCCTCGACGAAGCCACGGAGGGCCTCGCGCCACTGGTTGCGCGCGAGATCTGGCGCATCTGTGGCGTGATCCGCGCGAGCGGCATCTCGAGCGTGATCGTCGACAAGAACTGGAAGCAGGTGACGCAAGTCACCGACCGCAACGTCATCCTCGTCAAGGGCGAGGTCGTGTTCGCCGGCAGCTCGGCCGAACTGCGCGCGCAACCTCAGCTGCTCGACCAGTACCTCGGCGTCTGACAAACGCCCGCCCCGCGTCAGCGTGATTTGACATCGCGCTGACCGCTCGCATCCCTGCCGCATGTAGGTTCCGGCCTACGTCGCTTGATCTGCGCTTCCTTCACGATGTTTGCGAACGCGCAAACACAATGGCCCGCTTACAACTATGCAGGCCATGAAGCCCCAATTGCCGGAAGAGGAGAAGCTTGCCGCAGCGGCGCCACGCAGCGCAGCGCGCGAACACCGTGCAAGCCACCACCATCGCCAGTTCGAGGTGATGGGCGCGCATCCCACCGAGCGCGGAACGTGGTTCACGGTGTGGGCGCCCAACGCACGCAGCGTCGGCGTCATCGGCGCGTTCAACAACTGGCACTGCGAGCCGCTGTACCGGCTGGACGACGGCAGCGGCCGCTGGAGCGGCTTCATCGAGGGCGCGCGTGCGGGCCAGTGCTACAAGTACCGCATCCAGGACGCGCATGGCCACTGGATGGACAAGGCGGACCCGTACGCGTTCCGCATGGAGCACCCGCCCGGCACGGCGTCGCAGATCTGGGACCTCGCGCACGAATGGGGCGACCAGGATTGGATGCGCACGCGCTGGCAGCGCCAGTCGCACAAGAGCCCCATGTCCATCTACGAGGTGCACCTCGGCTCCTGGCAGCGCGAGGAGGACGGGCGCTTCCTGAACTACCGCGACCTGGCGCTGCGCCTGGCCGCGCACTGCCAGAACCTGGGGTTCACGCACGTCGAACTGATGCCGGTGGCGGAACATCCGTTCTACGGCTCCTGGGGCTACCAGATCACCGGCTACTTCGCCGCGAGCTCGCGCTACGGCACGCCGCAGGACCTGATGGTGTTCGTGGACACGCTGCACCAGCGCGGCATCGGCATCATCCTCGACTGGGTCCCGTCGCATTTCCCGTCGGACCCGCACGCGCTGGCCCGCTTCGACGGCACGGCGCTGTACGAACACGACGATCCGCGCCTGGGTTTCCACCCGGAGTGGAACAGCCTGATCTTCAACTACGGGCGCTACGAGGTACGCGACTTCCTGATCAGCAACGCGCTGTTCTGGCTGGAGAAGTACCACTTCGACGGGCTGCGCGTGGACGCGGTCGCGTCCATGCTGTACCTCGACTACGCGCGCAAGCACGGCGAGTGGATTCCCAACGCGCAGGGCGGCAACCAGAACCACGACGCCGTGCGCTTCCTGCAGGACCTGAACACCTCCGTGTACGCGCAGTTCCCGGACGTGCACATGATCGCCGAGGAATCGACGGCCTGGCCCGCGGTCTCCCGTCCGGTGGACTGGGGCGGCCTGGGCTTCGGCATGAAGTGGAACATGGGGTGGATGAACGACACGCTGCGGTACGCGTCGCGGCCGCACTTCTACCGGCGCTACCACGGCGACGACATCCGCTTCTCCGCGGTGTATGCCTTCCACGAGAACTTCATCCTGCCCCTCTCGCACGACGAGGTGGTGTACGGCAAGGGCAGCCTGCTGACGCGCCAGCCGGGTGACGAGTGGCAGCGCTTCGCGGGCCTGCGCACCCTGTTCGGCTACATGTGGGCGCACCCGGGCAAGAAGCTGCTGTTCATGGGCGGCGAGTTCGGACAGTACGAGGAGTGGCACCACGAGCGCACCCTCGACTGGCACTTGTGGGCGCGGCCCTTCCACGCCGGCCTTGCGCGCTGGATGACCGACCTCAACGCCGTGTACCGGCGCGTCCCCGCCCTCCACGTGCACGACTTCGAGCCCCAGGGCTTCAGCTGGCTGCCCTGCGAGCGGCACGAGCCGACCCTCCTCACGTTCCTGCGGCGCGCCGAGCCAAGTGACGCGCAGGTGGTGGCCATCGTCAACATGACGCCGGAACCCCGCAACGCGCTGCGCGTCGCGATGCCGGAAGCCGGCGAGTGGCATGAACTCCTCAACAGCGACGCTGCCATCTACGGCGGCAGCGGCGTGGGCAATCTCGGGCGCGTGCAAGCCACGGCCCATCCGGTGGGCGGCTGGCCGGCCAGCGCCCTCGTCACGGTGCCGCCCCTGGGCACGGTGATCCTGTCCAACCGCCCCATTCCAACGACCGAACCCGAGGGAGCTCCCCATGCCCGCCAATAAGAACGTCCTGGCCTTCGTCATGGCCGGAGGCGAAGGCTCGCGCCTGCATCCGCTGACGGCCAACCGCTGCAAGCCCGCCGTGCCCTTCAACGGCAAGCACCGCATCGTGGACTTCGTGCTGTCCAACCTGGTGAACTCGGAGATCTACTCCACCTACCTGCTGGTGCAGTACAAATCGCAGTCGCTGATCGAGCACGTGCGGCAGACGTGGACGATGGCGCGCTTCATGCCCCAGCACTTCATCACGGTCGTGCCGCCGCAGATGCGCAATGGCCCGGACTGGTTCCAGGGCACGGCGGATGCGGTGTACCAGAACATCCACCTGATCGAAAGCATGCAGCCGGACATCGTGGCCGTGTTCGGCGCCGACCACATCTATCGCATGGACGTGCGGCAGATGATCGACTTCCACATCAAGAGCAATGCGCACGCGAGCGTTGCGACCATCCCGGTCGACCTGAGCGAGTGCGACCAGTTCGGGATCGTCGACGTGGACGACAACCACCGCATCGTCGACTTCAAGGAGAAGCCCAAGAGCGCCCGTCCGATGCCGGGAAGCCGCACCCAGGCGCTGGCCTCCATGGGCAACTACATCTTCGACGCCGACGTCCTGCTGCGCCAGCTCAAGCGCATGCACGAAAGCGGCGAGACCGACTTCGGCAAGCACATCCTGCCGTCGATGGTGAAGAGCCACAAGCTGGTCGCCTACGACTTCGCCACCAACGAGATTCCCGGCACCGAGCCGTACGAGGAGCAAGCGTACTGGCGCGACGTGGGCACCATCGACGCGTACTACCAGGCGCATTTCGACACCCTGGGAGCGCAGCCGAAGTTCCGCATGACCAACCGCCACTGGCCGATCTATGCCAGCCCGGACCAGGCCGAGTCCGCCCAGATCGAGGATGGCGTGATCCATCGCTCCGTGGTCGGATCGGGCAGCATCGTGGACGGCGCCGAACTCGATCACGCCATGCTGCGTCGCTCGGTGCTGGTGGAGCGCGGCGCGCATATCGAACACTCCATCGTGATGGAGCGCTCCCGCATCGGCCGCGGTGCGCGCGTGCGGCGCGCCATCATCGACCAGGACAACGACATCCCGCCCGACGAGCGCATCGGCTTCGACCCGGTAGGAGACCGCAAGCGGTTCCCGGTGACGGCATCGGGCATCGTGGTGGTGCCGGCCGGCTTCTTCCCGGCGCGCAAGTCATCGCCGCCGTTCCTGGACCGCATGAACGAAGCCGCGCAGCTCGGCGAGGTGGCGCCGCGGATGGAGGTGCTCGCATGACGGCGCGAGCCGTCGCCAAGTCCCGCCCCCACCGCGCCAGCACCCCTCCGGCCCCCGCCGGGGCGACGGCCGCCGTCCAGGCGGGACATGCATGGCCGCTCGGCGCCACCCTGGAACACGGCGGCGTGAACTTCGCCGTATACGCCAGCGCCGCGGAACGGGTGGAAATCTGCCTGTTCGACGCCGAGGGCGTGCAGGAGGAGCGCCGCATCGCCCTCCCCGTGTGCACCGACGACATCTGGCACGGCTTCGTACCGGGCTTGCAGGCCGGCGCCCGCTACGGCGTGCGCGTGCACGGCCCCTACGAGCCGCACAACGGCTGGCGCTGCAATCCGTACAAGCTGTTGCTGGATCCGTATGCAAGGCAGCTGGACCGCCCCCTGAAGGGCAACGAATGGCAGTACGGCTACCCGCTGGGACAGGACAAGCGCGACCTGCACATGGACACGCGCGACAACGGGGCGCACGTGGCGAAGTCCGTGGTGGTCGACCCGCATTTCGACTGGGGTGACGACCGCCACCCGGCCGTGCCGATGGAGGACAGCATCTTCTACGAGGTGCACGTGCGGGGCTTCACCCAGCAGATGCCCGACGTGCCGGAGAACCTCCGCGGCACCTTCGCCGGTCTGGCCAGCGAACCCGCCATCGCGCACCTCAAGAAACTGGGCGTCACATCGATCGAGTTGCTGCCGGTGCAGGCCTTCAACGACGAACGCCGGCTGGTGGACCTGGGCCTGGCCAACTACTGGGGCTACAACACCATCGGCTTCTTCGCGCCCGATCCGCGCTACATGGCCGGCAACGACATCAACGAGTTCCGGCACATGGTCAAGGCGCTGCACGCCGCCGGCCTGGAGGTGATCCTCGACGTGGTCTACAACCACAGCTGCGAGGGCAACCACCTGGGCCCCACGCTGTGCTTCAAGGGCATCGACAATCGCAGCTACTACCGGCTGACCGAAGACAACCGCCACTACCTGGACTTCACCGGCACGGGCAACACGCTGAATGCCAGCCACCCGGCCATGCTGCGGCTGATCATGGACAGCCTGCGCTACTGGGTGGAGGAGATGCACGTCGACGGCTTCCGCTTCGACCTGGCGCCGGCCATCGCGCGCACCGGCACCGGCGCCTTCGACCACCGCAGCCCCTTCCTGTCCGCCGTCGCGCAGGACCCCGTCCTCAAGCGTGCCAAGATGATCGCGGAGCCGTGGGACCTGGGCGAATACGGCTACCAGGTCGGCGGCTTCCCGCAGGGATGGAGCGAATGGAACGGCCAGTACCGCGACCGCGTGCGGGACTACTGGCGCGGCGTCGAAGGCAGCCTCGGCGATTTCGCGGCCGCGCTCTGCGGCTCCGCCGACATCTACGGGCCGTCGCGGCGCGGGCCGCGCGCCAGCGTCAACCTGATCACGGTGCACGACGGCTTCACGCTCAACGACTTGGTCAGCTACAACGACAAGCACAACGAAGCGAACGCCGAGGACAACCGCGACGGCGAGAGCCACAACCGCAGCTGGAACTGCGGCGCCGAAGGTCCGACGGACGATCCCGAGATCCTGGCCTTCCGGGAGCGGCAGAAGCGCAACTTCCTCACAACCCTCTTCTGCTCGCGTGGTGTTCCGCTCCTGCTGGGCGGCGACGAGATGAGCCGCACCCAGGGCGGCAACAACAACGCCTACTGCCAGGACAACCCCATCAGCTGGTTCGACTGGTCGGAGCCGCGCCGCAAGGATCCGCTGCTCGCCTTCACGCAGTCCATGCTCCGGCTGCGGCGCGAGCTGCCCGTGCTGCGCCACAACGCCTGGCTGACCGGACATGCCGACGAAGACGGCCGCCGCGACATCGTCTGGTACAGCGTCTGGGGCCAGGAGATGACCCCGGAGGAATGGACGAACCCCGCCGTGCGCTGCGTGGGCGCGGTGCTGGACGCGCGCTTCGCGCCGTCGCACGAGGAGGAGTCCGGCCGCTCGGTGCTGCTGGTGTTCAACGCCACCGGGGAAGACGTGACCTTCACCATCCCCGCGGTGGCTCGCCACGACGGCGACTGGGCCCTTCGCATCTACACCGGCGAAGGGTTCTTCGAAGAGGCCGACGCGCGCGGCTATGCGGCCGAGGACAAGCTGGAGCTGCTGGCGCATTCCATGGCGCTGCTGACCCAGGCACCGCAGGAGTGACAGGTGCATTGCGAGCATGACATGCCTTTCGGCGCACGCGTGCGCAACGGCCAGGCCACCTTCCGGCTCTGGGCTCCCGCCGCGAAGCAAGTCGAACTGGCGCTAGGCGCCGGCGACGCGCCGCAGTTGAACGACGCCCGCTCCGTCGACGACGGCTGGTGGGAGTGCACCGTTCCGGCCGCCGCCGGGACGGCCTACCGCTGGCGCATCGATGGCGGGCTGCTGGTTCCCGATCCGGCTTCGCGCAGCAACCCCGAAGGCCCGCACGGACCGAGCATCGTGGTCGATCCGCAAGGGTTCGACTGGGACGAGGGCTGGACCGGCCGCCCCTGGCGCGACACCGTGCTGTACGAGCTGCACGTGGGCACCTTCACGCCCGAGGGCACCTTCGCTGCCGCGGCCCGGCGCCTGCAGTGGCTGGCCGACAACGGCATCACCGCCGTGGAGCTGATGCCGGTGGCCAGTTTCGGCGGCCGCTTCGGCTGGGGTTACGACGGCGTGCTGCCGTTCGCGCCGCACCACGCCTATGGCACGCCGGAGGACCTGAAGTCTTTCGTCCAGCAGGCGCACCGCACGGGCCTCATGGTCTTCCTGGACGTGGTCTACAACCACTTCGGCCCGGACGGCAATTACCTGCACGCCTATGCCCCGGACTTCTTCTCGAAGACGAAGTCCAGCCCCTGGGGGGCGGCGATCAACTTCGACGGGCCCGGCAGCCGCTGGGTGCGCGAATTCTTCATCCACAACGCCCTGTACTGGATCCAGGAATTCTGCTTCGACGGCTTGCGGCTGGATGCCGTGCACGCCATCAGCGACGACAGTCCGCGGCACGTGCTGGAGGAACTGTCCGAGCGCGTGCGCGCCGCCACGGCCGGGCGCCATGTGCACCTGGTCCTGGAGAACGAGGACAACGGCTACCACCACCTCGCCGCCGAGCCGGTGCCTGGCCGCTTCGACGGCCAATGGAATGACGACTTCCACCACGTCGTGCACGTCGCGATGACGGGCGAGACGCAGCGCTACTACCACGACTACGGGGCGTCGACCCTGGACCTGCTGGCCCGCTGCTTCACCCACGGCATGCTCTTCGAGGGGTCGAAGCGGCATGAAGGCGGCGCGCGCAAGGACGTCCGCGCCGCCCCTGCGCAGCCGCTCACGGCCCTCGTCAACTTCGCGCACAACCACGACCAGGTCGGCAACCGCGCCCGCGGCGAGCGCCTGAGCGAGCTCGTGCCGCCGGAAGCCGCGGCCCTGCCGACGCTGCTGGCCTTGCTGACCCCTGCCATCCCCATGCTGTTCTTCGGCGAGGAATGGGGGGCGAAGGAGCCCTTCCTCTACTTCGCGGACTGGGAGGGCGAGCTGCGCGACGCCGTGCGCGCCGGCCGCAAACGCGAGTTCGGGCACCAGGGCGGCAGCGAGCTGCCGGACCCGTGCAGCAGCGCGACCTTCGACGCCAGCCGGCCGGATGTCGCACGCGCGGAAGCGGGCGCCGGGGCGCAACGCCTCGCCGAAGTCCGGGCGGCCCTCGCGGCGCGCAGGCAGTGGATCACGCCGCGGCAGGACATGCTGCTGACCGGCAAGCACTCGGCCCAGCAGATCGGGGAGCGGGGCCTGGCCGTGCAATGGCGGTACAGCGATGGCGCCATGCTGTGCCTGGAACTCAACCTGGGCGCGCAGCCGCTGCACATCGAAGCCGAGCACCTCGGCCCGGTCGAGCCGCAACACGTGTTCAGCCACCGCTGGCCAGCCGGCACGCCGGAGTCGGTGTGGCCGCCGTACGCTGCGCGTTGGACCTTCGGGCAGGAAATCACCCTTTGAGCGCCGTCGCAGAAACCCATCCCGCCACGCTGGCGGAGCAAGCCCGCCGCCTGGGCGTGGCCGACCGCTACCACGGCTTCTGGGGCAAGGAAGAACTGGTGCCGCCGGCGGTGCTGCAGCGCGCCGTGGCCGCCATGGGAGGAGATGGCGAAGCGGCGGCGCAGCATCTCGGCCTGCCTGCCGTCCATGTCGCGCGCGCAGGCTCGGACCTTTCCTTGCGCTGGACCAGCCACGACAGCGCACCGGCGCGCTGGCAGCTCGCGCCGGAAGACGGCCGCGGCAACGTCGCCGGCGGGGAACTCCAGCGCAGCTACCAGCAGGCGGCCATTGCACTGCCCGCCGATCTCGCACCCGGGTACTACCGGCTCACGCTGGACGGCGCTGCCGCCCATGAATACTGCCGCGTCGTCATCGCCCCGCGCGCCTGCTTCGTGGCCCCCGGGCTGCGCGACGGCGAGCGCTGGTGGGGCTGCACCATCCAGCTGTATGCGCTGCGTTCGTCGCGCAACTGGGGCATCGGCGACTTCGGCGACTTGCGCCGGCTCTGCGACACGGCCGCCCACCAGGGCGCTTCGTTCATCGGCCTCAGCCCGCTGCATGCGCTGTTTCCGCACAACCCGGCATCGGCCAGCCCGTACTCTCCCTCGAGCCGCAAGGCGCTGAACCCCATCTACCTGGACGTGCAGGCGCTGGTGGACCTGAGCGGCTGCGACGAAGCCGTGCAGAAGGTGCAGTCCGACGCTTTCCAGGACAAGTTGCGTGCCTTGCGCGACACGGAGATGGTCGACTACGACGGCGTCGCGGCGGCCAAGACGGAGGTGCTGCGCATCCTGTGGCGCCACTTCGAGCGCAACGAGCTGAACCGGGACCGCTCGCGCGGGGCCCATTTCATGTCGTACATGCGCCAGCGCGAGCACACCATCGGCCGGCACGCCCTGTTCGAGGCGCTGCAGGAGCACCTCCATGCGGCGGACGCGGGCGTGTGGGGGTGGCCTGCGTGGCCCGAGGAATACCGCGACCCTGATGGCGACGCCGTGCGTGCCTTCCGCACAGCGCACGCCTCGGACGTGAACTTCCGCTTCTGGCTGCAATGGCTGTCGGAAGTGCAGCTTGAATCCTGCCAGCGCTACGCCCGCACCCGCGGGATGGGCATCGGGCTGTACTGCGACCTGGCCGTCGGCGTGAATGGCGGCGGCGCCGAAACCTGGGTGGAGCACAGCATGTTCGCGCTGGGCATGCACGCGGGCGCGCCGCCCGATCCGCTGGCGCCTTCCGGACAGGACTGGGGCCTGCCGCCCTGGAGCCCGCAGCGGCTGAAGCAAGCGCGCTACCAGCCCTTCATCGAGACGCTGCGCGCCAACATGCGGCACAGCGGAGCGCTGCGCCTGGACCACGTGATGGCGCTGATGCGCCTGTTCTGGACCGGGCCCGACGGCGGCACCTATGTCGACTACCCTCTGGACGACCTGATGGGCGTGCTGGCGCTGGAGAGCATGCGCCACGAATGCATGGTGATCGGCGAGGACCTCGGCAACGTCGCCCCGGCGATGCGCGAGCACATGCGCGAAGGCAACCTGCTGTCGTACCGGCCCCTGCTGTTCGAGCGCGACGAGGACGGCGGCTTCCGCCGGCCTTCGCAATGGCAAGCCAAGGCGCTCGCCGTGGTCAGCACGCACGACCTGCCCACGCTGCGCGGCTTCTGGCTGGGCGAGGACATCGAGCTCTCGGCCAGGCTGTCCCTCTATCCCGACGCAGCGTCGCACGAACAGCAGGTGCTCCATCGCGCACAGGACCGCGCGCGGCTGCTGCTCGCGTTGCAGCACGAAGGCTTGCTGCCGGAGGGCGCGAGCGTGCAGCCGACGTCGTTGCCCGACGCGACGCCCGCGCTGGTGGATGCGGTCTATGCCTACCTGGCGCGCACGCCCTGCTGGCTGGTCGGGGTGCAGCTGGAAGACGTCACCGGGCAGCTGCTGCAGGTCAACGTGCCAGGCACCACCGAGGACCGGTTCCCGAACTGGCGGCGCAAGCTGTCCATCACCATCGAAGCACTGGCGAGCGATGCGCGCTGGTCCTCCCTGGCCACGGCGCTGCGCGCCGAGCGGCACGGGCCGAAGGCTGTCGCCAGCGGGCCGCTGGAGCTGCCCCCCCTCGAAACCGCCAACGTGCCTTGCGGCACCTATCGCGTCCAGTTCCACAAGGGCTGCACCTTCGAGCACATCACCCAGGCCATTCCCTACCTGCACGCGCTTGGCATCAGCCACCTGTACAGCTCGCCCTACCTGCGCGCGCGCCCGGGCAGCACGCACGGCTACGACATCGTGGACCACGGCGAACTCAACCCGGAAGTCGGCGACGAGCGCGCGCATGCGCGCCTGTGCCAGGCGCTGCGGCGCAACGGCATGGGCCAGATCCTCGACATCGTGCCCAACCACATGGGCGTGCTCGAGGCCGACAACGCCTGGTGGCTGGACGTGCTGGAGCACGGCCGCGCTTCGACCCACGCGGAGACGTTCGACATCGAGTGGCAGCCGGCGCAGCCGGAGATGGCCGGCCGCCTGCTGTTGCCGGTGCTCGGCGACCACTTCGGCAAGGTGCTGGAAGCGGGCGAAATCCAGCTGCATTTCGACGCCGAGGCGGGCGAGTTCGGGCTGCGCTACTGGGACCATCGCTTCCCGATCGATCCTTCGAGCTATCCCGCGATCTTCGCGACGCTGCCCGCGCCGCCGGCGCGGGACGACAGCGAAGGCGACAGCCACGCGGTCGTGGCTGCCCTGCTGGACTCGCTGGGCCGCCTGCCTTCGCGCGACGACCCGGATCCCGAAGCGCGGCGCAACCGCGTGCGCGACGCGGCGGTGTTCAAGCGGCAGCTGGCGCGCCTCGCGTCCGGCCACGAATGGCTGGCCCGCTGGATCGAGGCCTGCCTGCAGCGGTACAACGGCCAGGCCGGCGACCCGCAATCCTTCGACGCGATCGAGCAGTTGATCGCCTCGCAAGCCTATCGCCTGGCCGACTGGCACGTGGCGAGCGACGACGTCAACTACCGTCGCTTCTTCGACGTCAACACGCTGGCCGGGCTGCGCATGGAGCGGCCCGAAGTGTTCGAGGCCACCCATCGCAAGGTGCTGCACTGGCTGCAGGACGGACTGCTGACCGGCTTGCGGATCGACCACCCCGACGGCCTGAGCGACCCGCAGGCGTATTTCGAGCAGCTGCAGGCGCGCTACGCGGCGCAAGCCGAGGTGGTCGGCCACGATCCGCGGGCGCTGTACCTGCTGGTGGAGAAGATCCAGGCGGAGCACGAACCCCTGCCGGAGAGCTGGCCCGTGCACGGCGACACCGGCTACCGGTTCGGCAGCCTGGTGGGCGGCCTCTTCGTCGAAAGCCGCAACGAGAACGCGATGCTCGCGGCCTACCACGCGTTCACGGACGCGGCGACGGACTTCGACGCCCTCCTGTACGAGTGCAAGAAGCTGATCATCGAGACGTCGCTGTATTCCGAACTGAACTGGCTGGCGCACGCGCTGCATCGCCTCACGCGCCGCAACCGCAGGCGCTGCGACTTCACGCGCAACAGGCTGCGATGGGCGCTCGCCGAGGTGGCCGCCGCCTTTCCCGTGTACCGCACCTACCTGCGCGTCGACGAACCGGCGAGCGCCATGGACCGCCGGCACCTCGATTGGGCCATTGCCGCGGCGGAGCGGCGGCTGGGCAAGTCCGAGGCAACCGTCCTGGAGCACCTGCGCGAAGTGCTGCTGGGAGAGGGCGAAGGCTCGCAGTTGCCCAAGGAGGAGCGCGCAAGGTTCCTGGCGCGCTGGCAGCAGTTCACCGCACCGGTCACCGCGAAAGCCATGGAGGACACCGCCTTCTACCGGTACGTTCCCCTGCTCTCGCTCAACGAGGTGGGCGCGGACCCCCGCAGCTTCGGCATGACGGTGCCGGCCTTCCACTTCGCCAACCTCACGCGCCAGCGCCACCGGCCGCACTGCATGCTGGGCACGTCCACGCACGACAGCAAGCGCGGCGAGGACCTGCGCGCGCGCATCGCCGTGCTGTCGGAACTGCCGGCCCAGTGGGAGGACTGCCTGCTGCGGCTCTCCGGCTGGGCGCAGCTGTACCTCACCCGCACGCCCAAGAGCAGCTGGCCGTCGAACAACGACATCTGGCTGCTGTTCCAGACACTGGTGGGTCTTTGGCCCGCGGAACCGCCGGACGACGCCGCGCGCGAAGACCTGCGCGAGCGCATGCAGGCCTACATGCGCAAGGCGATCCGCGAGGCCAAGCAGGAAACGAGCTGGGTCTGCCCGTCGTCGGAGTACGAGGACGCCGTCGAGCGCTACATCGATGGTGTGCTGCGCGCAGGCCATCCGAGCCCGTTCGCCGACGAGTTGCAGCGCTTCACGGCCCGCATCGCGCCCTTCGGCTTTCGCAACAGCCTGGCGCAACTGGTCCTGAAGTTCACCGTCCCCGGCGTTCCGGACGTGTACCAGGGCTGCGAACAATGGAACTTCAGCCTGGTGGATCCGGACAATCGGCGGGCCGTGGATTACGCGCGGCTGGCGCGCGACCTGCAAGGCGTCGCCGCCCTGTACGAGGGCGGCTGGCCGCAAGCCGATGCGTGGCGCGAGTTGCACGCGAACGCTGCCGATGGACGGATCAAGCAGCTGGTCACCTGGCGGCTGCTGCGCCTGCGGCGCGAGCGCAGCGCGCTCTTCCGCAGCGCCGCCTATGTCGCCCTGGGTGTCGAGGGCGCCGCGTCCGAGCACGCGATGGCCTTCGCCCGCATCCACGAGCGGCAGGCCGTCCTGGTGGTGGTGGCGCGGCTGACGTACACGCTCTGCGACGGCGACGACGCCGCCTGGTCGCCCGACCTGTGGCAAGGCACCCGCGTGCGCTGCTCGCAAGAAGCGGCCGGGCTGCGCCGGTTCCGCCGCTGGCGCAACTGGCTGACGGGCGAGACCCTCGCGTTGCCGGCCGGCGACGAACCTTCCCTCGACATGGCCACGGTGTTCGCCGGTGCGGGCGGACTGCCCTTCGCCGTACTCGTGGCCGACGCCGACCCCGGAACATGAACATCCTCTTCGTCACTCCCGAATGCGCGCCGTACGTGAAGACCGGCGGCCTGGGCGACGTGAGCGCCGCGCTGCCCGCCACGCTGGCATCCCTCGGCCATGACGTCCAGGTCCTGATGCCCGCCTACCGCGGCGTGAAGGTCGCCGGCGAGATCGGCGACGGCGTGGAACTGCCCGCGTGGGGGCCGTGGCCTGCCGCGCAGCTCGTGCCGGTGAAGGTGGAAAACGGCGTCACGATGCAGCTCCTCGCCTGCCCCAGCCTCTACCAGCGCTCGGGCGGGCCCTACGTCGATGCGGGCGGGCGCGACTACCAGGACAACGCCCTGCGCTTCGGGCTGTTGAGCCGCGTTGGGGCGCTCGTGGGCACGGTGCATTCGCCGCTGCGCGGCTGGGTGGCGGACGTGGTGCACGCGAACGACTGGCCCTGCGGGCTGGCCCCGCTGTACCTCGCTCAGTCGCGCCTGATCTCGCCCCAGGAGCCCACGGCCGCCAGCGTGCTGACGATCCACAACCTCGCGTTCCAGGGAACGTTCGACATGGCGACGGCGGATCCTTTGGGCGTCCCGGGCCATTGGCGCGGCCTCGAAGGCGTGGAGTTCTGGGGCCAGCTCTCGATGCTCAAGGGTGGTATCCAGTTCGCCGACGCCATCACCACGGTCAGCCCGACGTATGCGCGCGAGATCCAGACGCCGGAGCACGGCATCGGCTTCGACGGCATCCTGCGTGCGCGTGCCGCGCGCTTGCGCGGCATCCTGAACGGCATCGACACGCGCGTATGGAACCCTGCACAGGATGCGTTGCTGCCCCACCGCTTCCAGCGTGACGATCTCTCGGGCAAGGCCGCCTGCAAGGCAGCGCTGCAAGCACGCGCCGGACTGCGGGGCGACCCCGCTGCGATGTTGTTCGCGGTGGTGAGCCGTATCACGCCGCAGAAGGGCATCGACCTCGTGCTGCAGAACCTGCCGCGCCTGCTTTCCTCCGGCGCGCAGCTCGTGGTGCTCGGCCAGGGCGACCCGGCGCTGCAGCAGGCCTTGCGGGAAGCGGCAGACAGGCATCCGAAACAGGTGGCCGTCACGCTGGGCTTCGACGAGGGCCTCGCCCACCTGATCGAAGCCGGCGCGGACGTCTTCCTCATGCCGTCCCGCTTCGAGCCCTGCGGGCTGAACCAGATGTACAGCCAGGCCTACGGCACGCCGCCCATCGTGGCGCCGGTGGGCGGGCTGCTGGACTCCGTCACCGACGCCAGCGCCGACCCCGTCCGTGGCACGGGCTTCGTCATGACCGGGGCGGACGGTGAAGGCCTGGCCGACGCGCTGGCGCGGGCGCAGCGAGCGTGGCGCCAGCCGCAGGAATGGCGGCGCATCCAGGCCAACGGCATGGCGCGTCACTTCGGGTGGGAAGACAGCGCGATGCAGTACCTCGACGTGTACCAGCGTGCCCGCGCGGCGGGCAGCGCCGCGCCAGCCAGCCTATAGCGCGCCCGACGCGATGCGGGCCCCGGCCATGTGGTCGCCCAGGAAGTCCAGCAGCCGCCGCACGGCCGGCACCATGCCGCGGCGCGACGGAAAGACCGCCAGCACCTTCATCGAGATCGGCCCCCAGCCGGTCAGCACCGGCACCAGTTCGCCGCGGCGCAGTTCCTCGCTGCACAGGTAGTCCGGCAGCGCGCACATGCCGGTGCCTTGCAGCACGGCGAGCTTCAGCGTGAGAAGGTCGTCCGCGGTGTAGACGGGGCCGTGCTGCAGTTCGAAGGTCGCGCCCTTCGGCCCCAGCAGGTGCCAGCTGGCGCGGCCGTCGGCCGCCGACATCGCCACTGTCGGCAGGTGGTGCAGGTCTTCCACGCTGGCGGGCGCGCCGAAGCGCTGCAGCAATTGCGGGCTCGCCACGAGCACGGCCTGGGTGTTGCCCAGGTTCTTGACCACCAGGCTGCCGCTGTCGTCCAGCGCGCCGCGCACCCGGATCGCGATGTCCACGGCCTCCTGCACCAGGTCGACGACCCGGTTGGTCACCAGCATGTCGACGCGCACCTGCGGATGGTCCGCCAGGAAGCGCGGCAGCAGCGGCCCGATGCTGGTCTGCGCCAGGGTGACCGGACAAGAAATTCGCACCGTCCCGCGCGGCTCCGTCTGCACGCGCGCCACGGCCTCGTCGGCCGCTTCCGCCTGCTCGCGCATGGCGATGCAGTGCCGGTGGTAGATCTCGCCGGCCGGTGTCAGCGACAGCTTGCGCGTCGTGCGATGCAGGAGGCGCACGCCGAGGCGCTCCTCCAGTTCGGCCACCCGGCGGGACAGCTTCGACTTGGGCAGGTTCAGCGAGCGGCCCGCGGCCGCGAAGCCACCGCGGTCCACCACCTCCGCGAAGTAGAGCAAATCGTTCAGGTCTTGCATGTGGATCGTCCTATCTGCAGGACGATTAAACCCGAATTCGTGGACTTATCACCCAATCGATGCTGCCTCACACTCTATCCATCGGCTCGAAGGGCCGCATCGAACAGGAGAACACCATGAAACTGCTGCACATCGATTCCAGCGCCCTGGGCGCCAACTCCGTGTCCCGCGAGCTCACCCGCCGCACCGTCGCCGAATGGCAAGCCAGCCATCCGGGCACGACCGTCGAGTACCTGGACCTTGCCCTCGACGCGCCTTCGCACCTGGACGCCGACTCCCTGGGCTTCCGCCTCGGCCCGGACGCGGAAGGCCTGACGGACGCCCAGAGGCGCGAGAACGCCATCTCCGAACGGCTGGTGAGCCAGTTCCTGGCTGCCGACGTGGTGGTGGTGGGCGCGCCGATGTACAACTTCTCGATCCCCAGCCAGCTCAAGGCTTGGATCGACCGCATCGCGCAAGCCGGCCGCACGTTCGCGTACACCGAAAAAGGCCCGCAGGGCCTGGCCGGCGGCAAGACCGTGATCGTGGCTTCCAGCCGCGGCGGCGTGTATTCCAGCAATCCCGCGCTGGCGTTCCTGGACCACCAGGAAAGCTACCTGAAGACGATCTTCGGCTTCTTCGGCATTGCCGACGTGCGCTTCGTGCGTGCCGAAGGCGTTTCGATGGGCCCGGCCGCGAAGGACCAGGCGCTGGCTGCCGCCGACATCGAGATCCGCGCACAGGCCGGCGAGGCAGCCAACGAAGGCCAGGCCGCCCTGCGCGCCTGAGCGCTAACGGTTCGCGACGGCGTCCGCGTGATGCCGCACGAACTCCGCGAAGCGCTCCACGAACTTCTGCAGGAACTGCTTCGTGTCGTCGGGGCCGATGCTGCCGTCGGCCGCGAACAGCCCGGGCTTGTCCTGCAGAAACATTTCGGGCTGCCCCAGAGTGGGCATGTCCAGGTAAGCCAGCACGTTGCGAAGGTGTTGCTGCGCGAGCGCGGTGCCGATGGCGCCGATCGAGATGCCGATGACGGCCGCCGGCTTGCCCGCCCAGGCGCTCTGGCCATAGGGCCGGGACGCGTGGTCGATCGCGTTCTTCAACACGCCGGGGATCGAGCGGTTGTACTCCGGCGTGACGAACAGCACGCCCTGCGCAGCGGCGATCTCGCTCTTCAGGCGCCGCACCGGCTCTGCCTGCCCGGCGTCGTCGTCCTGGTTGTAGAGCGGAAGATCGTCGATGCGCACCTGCGCGAACTCCATCCCTTGCGGCGCCAGCTTCGCGAGCGCCTGTGCGAGCCGGCGGTTGAAGGAGTCGCGGCGCAGGCTGCCCACGACCACTGCGATGCGGTAGGTCATCATGGTTCTCCGGTGACGGAGAGCCATGGTGCTCTCGCCAGCCGGTCCGCAGTGTCGGCGCGCGTCCCTTATTTGCGCGTGTAGATCTGGTCGAAGCTGGCGCCGTCGGCGAAGTGGTCCTTGTCGGCCTTGGCCCAGCCACCGAAACCCTGGTCGACGGTGAACAGGTTCAGCTTGGGAAACTGCTTCGCGTACTTGGCCTGCGCCTTTTCGGAAACGACCGGCCGGTAGAAGTTCTTGCCGATGATGTCCTGGCCTTCCTCGCTGTACAGGTACTTCAGGTACTCCTCGGCGACCGCTTTCGTTCCCTTGCGGGCGACGTTCTTGTCGATGACGGCGACGGCCGGCTCCGCCAGGATCGAGAGCGACGGGTACACCACATCCACCTTGCTGCCGAACTCCTTCTCCAGAAGGTAGGC
>JAJNBO010000221.1 GCA_021156245.1 Ramlibacter sp.
ACGCCATCGGCACCGACACCTGCAGGTCCTCGGCGGCCACCAGCCAGGGACAGGCGCTGGGCGCCGCGGCCATGTGCAGGTCCAGGTCGCCATGGAAGCGCAGCGCCGCGATCTGCGCGCGCGTCAGGCCGAACACCTCCACGCAGCCCGGCGAGTCGATGCGTTGCTTGAGGACCTGCACCACGGGGGCGTAGCTGCGCGCGTAGTCCAGCGCCGGAAGCCACAGGGTCATGATCAACAGCCAGCCCAGCGCCGCGCCGGCCGCGGGCAGGACGAGGCTTTTCCAGATGGCGTGGCGGCTGCGCTTGGTGCGCCAGCGCACCAGCGCGATCCACGCGATCGTGGCCACCAGCGCCACCACGAAGGGCACCAGCGAGAAGCTGGGCGTGAAGCCGGGGGCCAGCTTGAACACGTTGGCCGCGGGCTTGGCCGGGACGCCGGTCTGCAGCGAGATCCAGATCACCCAGATCACCAGCGCGCAGCCGCTGAAGAACAGCAGGGTGAACCAGTCGATCAGTGCGGAGGCGCTGCGCTGGAACGTGGGCAGCGCGAAGGCCGCCAGCGCCGCCAGCGGGGGCAGGCTCAGCAGCAGCGCGCGGTCGGAGTTCGGCGAGAGGATTGCGGTGACGAGGGAAACCAGCGCAAACCACAGCGGCAGCGCCACGTGGCGGTGTCCGAGTTGCCGGCGCCAGCGCCACACCGTCCAGATCGCCAGCGGCCAGGCGGGCCAGGTGAACCAGACCAGCAGCCGGGCGACCGAGCGCCATTCGCGCGGAGAATCGAAGGCCGTCGGCGTCAGCCGCCATTCCCACATGCCCAGGGACAGTGCAACGACAGCGGCCAGCAATGCGAGCGCCACCACGATGGCCGTGCCGCGGCTGCCGCGCGCATCGCTTACGCCATCCTGCGGCGGGTCCGTCATGTGCAGCACCGCCCCGCCGGCGGCGAACAGGGCGGCCATCGCGGGCGCGCCGCTGAGGCCCAGGCCCACGAGGCCGATGGCGATGCTGGCAATGGGCGCGGCCAGCCGGTACGGCAAGGCCGCCATGCCAAAGAAGGCGAGGGCGGTGAACCCGAGCTGGGCCAGGGCGGGCGTGGTCTCGTGGGACAGCTGCGCCAGGCCGAGGCACGCGATCAGGGCCAGCAGCCCGCCGTCGGCGATGGCCCGCGCATAGTCCGTGGGCAAGGCCTCGCCCCCGAAAGCGAACGGCACCGGTTGGGCGCGCGGCGTGCGCGCCAGGTAGTAGACGGCGTACCAGGTGGATAGCAGCGTGACCACCAGCAGCAGGATGAAGGGGATGCGGGCGGCGAAGTCCGGCGCGATCCAGCCGGGTGCGATGCGGATGGCCCAGGCCCCGAGCCAGTAGGGCAGCAGCGCGTCGAACTCGGGGGGCTGCCCGAGCAGCTCGGGCACCAGCCATTCGGCGCGCCCGTGCGCCAGTTCGAGCATATAGCCCAGCGCCATGATGTCCGCGTTCTTCCACGGCTCCCGGCCAATGAAGCCGGGGAGCACGTACGCCGCGCAGAACAGCAGCAGGGCCAGCCGCGGCAGGCGGTGGACGGCGCTCTGGGCGACGATGGCGGGAGTGGGCTGGTTCACGCGCGCGAGTGTGTCACAGGGACGTTAACGGATCGCTCCAACAAAAAAGGCAGCCTGAAGCTGCCTTTCCTGGGGTGCCGCGGGCTTACTTGCCGGCGGTCTTGCCGAACTTCTTGAAGAACTTGTCGACCCGGCCGCCCATGTCGTTGACCGACTTCTGGGTGCCCGTGTAGAACGGGTGCGATTCGCTGGAGGTGTCCAGCTTGTACAGCGGCAGCTCACGGCCGTCTTCCAGCGTGATCTTGTCGCGAGCGGCCACGCAGGAGCGGGTCACGAACTGGAAACCGTTCGACAGGTCCTGGAAGACCACGTCGCGGTAGTTGGGGTGAATGCCTTCTTTCATGGTGTCCTCGTCGGTGTCAGGAGCCGCGCCGGGATATCCGGCGTACTTTCCGCAGTGAAGCCTCAGATTATAGCGCGCCGGCTGCAGGGTGCCTGCTGAGCCGAAATTTGACGCCATGACCTGGCACCGGCCGCACGTGACCTGTTTCCGGCGCGCCGGTCAGCCCCCGCGCCGCATCATGTCGAAGAACTCCACGTTCGTCTTCGTGGCCTTCATCGACTTCAGGACCATTTCCATCGCCTCGATCTCGTCCATGTTGTACATGAACTGGCGCAGGATGCGGGTCTTCTGCAGGATCTCGGGGCGGAGCGATTGAGCTGGATGGAGGGGAACACGCGCTTTTCATACAGGCGGCGGTCCAGGTGGATTTCGCTGTTGCCCGTGCCCTTGAACTCCTCGAAGATCACTTCGTCCATTCGCGAGCCGGTGTCGATCAGCGCGGTGGCGATGATGGTGAGCGACCCGCCTTCCTCCACGTTGCGCGCGGCGCCCAGGAAGCGCTTGGGACGCTGCAGCGCGTTGGCGTCGACGCCGCCGGTGAGCACCTTGCCGGAGGAGGGCACGACGTTGTTGTAGGCGCGGGCCAGGCGGGTGATCGAGTCCAGCAGGATCACCACGTCCTTCTTCAGTTCGACCAGGCGCTTGGCGCGCTCGATCACCATCTCGGCGACGTGCACGTGGCGGGCGGCCGGCTCGTCGAAGGTGGAGGCGATCACCTCGCCCTTCACCGAGCGCTGCATGTCGGTCACTTCCTCGGGGCGCTCGTCGACGAGCAGCACCATCATGTGGCTGTCGGGGAAGTTGGCCGCGATCGCGTGCGCGATGTGCTGCATCATCACCGTCTTGCCGCTCTTGGGCGGCGCCACCAGCAGCGCCCGCTGGCCCTTGCCGATGGGCGCGATGATGTCGATGATGCGGCTGGTGATGTTCTCCTCGCCCTTGAAGTTGTCGCGCTCCAGGCGCATCTGCTCCTTCGGGAACAGCGGCGTCAGGTTCTCGAACATCACCTTGTGCTTGTTCTGCTCGGGCGGCCCGCCGTTGACGGAGTCCAGCTTCGTCAGCGCGAAGTAGCGCTCGCCGTCCTTGGGCGTGCGCACCTCGCCCTCGATCATGTCGCCGGTGTGCAGGTTGAAGCGGCGCACCTGGCTGGGCGAGATGTAGATGTCGTCCGTGCTCGCCGTGTAGCTGGTGTCCGGGCTGCGCAGGAAGCCGAAGCCGTCCGGCAGGATTTCCAGCACGCCGTCCGCGAACACCTGCTCGCCGGCGCGCGCGCGCTTCTTGATGATGGCGAACATCAGCTCCTGCTTGCGCATGCGGCCGGTGTTCTCGATCTCGAGCTCTTCGGCCTGCTTGAGGACTTCCGAGACGTGCAGCGCCTTGAGTTCGTTCAGGTGCATGGAGTGACCCCTTTGGGGCAGTGTTCTTGGTGGGTCTGGGGAGGTTCGTGGCGGGGCGAGAATTGCCCTGCGAACCGGATCTCGAACTGCCCGCCTGCAATGGCGGATCAGCGAATGAGGGGCATTATGCAGGAAAAAAGGGTCCGGGGGCTAGGGTCGAGGGGCTGGGGAAAAGACAAGGGGCCAGGAACGCGAGTCCCTAGCCCCTGGAACCTGGTCCCTCTCGCTCAGGCCAGCTGCTGGTCGATGAAGGCGGTGAGCTGCGCCTTGCTCATGGCGCCCACCTTGGTGGCGGCGAGCTGGCCGTCCTTGAACAGCATCAGCGTGGGGATGCCGCGGATGCCGAACTTCGCCGGAATGTCGCGGTTCTCGTCGACGTTCATCTTGGCGATCTGCAGCTTGTCCTTGTAGCTCTCCGAGACTTCGTCGAGGATGGGCGCGATCATCTTGCACGGCCCGCACCATTCGGCCCAGTAGTCCACCAGGACCGGCTTGTCGGCCTTCAGGACGTCGGATTCGAAGGAGGAGTCGGAGATGTGCTTGATCAGGTCGCTGGCCATGGGTTCCTCTCGTGGTGCGGGGTCCTTCCCGCCTACAGCTACAGTCAGGGCATTGTGACAGAAACCAAGACCCCCCGCCGGGTACGGGGCTACAGTGAAATGCTATGGATGCGATAGCAACAACCCATCCATTCGCGCGGCATTGGAGGGAGCTCATGCAGGACCTGCGAGCTGCCATCGCGGCCCGCGGCGCACATGCGGCGCGCACCGTGGTGCTGCTGCCGTATGCGCAGCTGATGCCCGTGGCGCGGCAGTTCTGGACGCTCGCGCAGCCTTCGGGATTCGCCCCCCGCTTCGAGACCACCATGAACTGGGCGCGGCGCCAGCCTTGGGAACCCGGCGAGCTGGATCTTTCCTTCGACATCGGCCGCGACCTGCTGGTTGCGCGCAGCTGGCTGGAACAAGGCGGCCTGCGCTCGCAGGCCGACGTGCTCGCGGGTTCGCTCGTCGAGGCCGCCTGGCAGGCCGCGGGCGCGGCACGTGCCGTCGCACCCGCGCAGCGTGCCGCGTGGGCTGCCCGGTTGCGGCCCCTGCTGCTGCAGGGCATGGAAGCCCCGGCGCTCGCGACGGAGGCCGCCATCTCGCGCATCGCCTTCGAATGGGTGGCGGCGTCCTCGTATGCGACCGATGCCCTGCTCGATGGCTTCCTGACGCGGGACGTCGACCTGCTGGTGGTGCTCCAGGGCTTCCAGGAGGAACCCGTGCCGCGCGCGCTGCTGGAGCAGCTCGGCGATCGCGCGCTGGCCTGGCCGCTGCCGGTGCAGGCCGAAGCCGGCGCCATCGCACTGCACGCCGCCGCGGATGCCGCGGAGGAGGCGGAGCGTGCCGCCGCCCTGGTGCTGGCGCGCATCGCGAACGGCGAAGTCCCGGTGGCCTTGACCGCCACCGACCGCGTGCTCACGCGGCGCATCGGCGCCTTGCTGTTCACGCGGGGGGTCCGCGTGCACGATGAAACGGGATGGAAGCTTTCCACCACGCTGGCAGCCGCCCGCGTGATGGGCGCCTTGCGCGCCTGTGCATGGGACGCCGGCAGCGATGCGGTGATCGACTGGCTCAAGGCGGTCCCGGCGCTGGGCAGCGGCGCCGTGCTGGCGCTGGAGCGCCGCGTGCGCCGCAGCGGCCAGCGCGAATGGCGGATGCTGCGCGATGGTGACTGGGCGGGCTCCGATGCGGTGCAGGGCGCGGCGGCGCGCGTGGCCGGCTGGCGCGACGCCATGCAGCCGGCGCGCGGGCTGCTCGAGTGGCTCGCGGCGCTGCGGCAGCTGCTGCGCGACGCCGGCCAGTGGGAAGCCTTGCGCACCGATTCCGCCGGCATGAAGATCCTGGCGGCCTTGCGTCTGGAAGACGCCGCATCGGCCGAGTGGTCGGGCTGGTCCCATGGACAGCGGCGCATGGCGCTGCGGGACTTCACGTCGTGGGTGAACGAGGTGCTGGAAGGCGCCAGCTTCGTGCCGCCCCACACCGGCGAGGAACAGGTCGTCGTCCTCCCGATGAGCCAGTTGCTCGGCCACCCCTTTGCGTCCCTCGTGCTGCCCGGCTGCGACGAGCGCAGCCTGCCGGCCTCGCCGGAGCCTGCGGCGGGGTGGACGCAGGCGCAGCGTCGCCTGCTCGGGCTTCCGTTGCGGCAGGACCTCGAGGACGCGCAGCGCGCCGCGTGGCGCTGCGCGCTGCAGGCGCCGCGGGTGGACGTGCTCTGGCGCGCGAGCGACGACACCGGCGAGGCGACGCTGGCCAGTCCGCTCGTCCAGGCGCTGGCTCTCGAGGGCGTGGGCGCGGCGGGCGTCGACGCGCGGCAGGCGCGGGAAGAAACCGCGCAGCCCGTGTGTCCGCCGGTGGTGGAAGCCGGCGCGCTGGTGCCGACCAAGCTGTCGGCCAGCAGCTACGAAGACCTGCGGCGGTGCCCCTATCGCTTCTATGCCATGCGCATGCTGGGCCTGAAGGAAGCCGAGGAGATCGACGCCGAAGTGGACAAGCGCGACTTCGGCACCTGGCTGCATGGTGTCTTCAAGACCTTCCACGAGACGCTGTGTGAACGCGGCACGATGTCGCGTCAGGAACGCGCCGGCCTGCTCGACGAGATCGCGCGCGACGGCATGGCGGCGCAACGCCTCGGCGAAGGCGAATTCCTGCCCTTCGCATCCACCTGGCCCGCCGTGCGCACGGGCTACCTGGAGTGGCTGGAAAAACATGAAGCCCGGGGCCTCGCTTTCGAGGAAGGCGAGGCCGAACACGGCGTGCAGCTCGGCGCCCTGACGCTGGCGGGCCGCATCGACCGCGTCGACCGGGGACGTGACGGCCTGCTGGTCATGGACTACAAGACCGAAGCGCTGCAGTCCACCAAGGACCGCATGAAGGCGCCGCTGGAGGACACGCAACTGGCGTTCTACGCATTGCTGCTGCCGGGTGAAGAGCTGCGTGCGGCGTACCTCAACGTCGGCGAGCGCGGCAAGGTGGAGGCCGTGGAGCATCCCGGGCTGGCGCAGGCCGCCCACCTGCTGAAGGAAGGCATCGAGGCGGAGCTGCGGCGCATCGGGCAGGGCGCGCCCTTGCCGGCGCTGGGGGAGGGCCGCGCGTGCGAGTTCTGCAACGCGCGTGGCCTGTGCCGCAGGGATGGCTGGAGTGACTGAGTCCGCGGCGATGCCGGTGCGCCCGGCCTACGAGCACAACGGCCGCAGCGTCGGCCGCGAGCAGTTCTATGCGGTGGCATGCGATCCGCGGCGGCATGTCGCCGTCGAAGCCTGCGCCGGCGCGGGCAAGACCTGGATGCTGGTGTCTCGGATCACGCGTGCCCTGCTGGCGGGCGCCGAGCCGCACGAGATCCTGGCCATCACCTTCACGCGCAAGGCCGCCGGCGAGATGCGCAAGCGCCTGGCGCAGTGGCTGGAGCAGTGGAGCCGGGCCAGCGACGAGGAACTGGCGCGCGAGCTGAGCGCGCGCGGGCTGGCCGAGGCCGATGCCGCGACGCGCGCTGCCCTGCGGGGCCTGTATGCGCGGCTGCTGCAGTCCGGCCGCCCGGTGCAGATCCGCACCTTTCACAGCTGGTTCGCGGCGCTGCTGCGGGGCGCGCCGGTGTCGGTGCTGCAGGCGCTGGGCCTGCCCACCCGCTTCGAGCTGCTCGAAGACGACAAGGAAGCCGTCTTCCGCGTCTGGCGCCGGTTCCACGCGGGCGTGGAGGGCGATGCGGCCGCGCGGGCCGACTACGAGGCGTCGGTCGCGGCGTTCGGGCGCTTCAACACATTGAAAGCCCTCGAGGCGGCCTTGGCCAAGCGCGTGGAGTTCGCGATGGCGGACGCGCATGGCGTCGTCGAGGATTCGGTGCGGCCGTTCGGCGAGCTGTTCGAGGAATTCGCCGGGCTCGACCGGCCGGAGGCGGCGCTGCAGCTGCCCTGGGTGCGCGAAGCCCTCTACGATGCGGCGCGCGTCCTGGGGCGCGCCTCGGCGCC
>JAJNBO010000222.1 GCA_021156245.1 Ramlibacter sp.
GGACGAGTTCGGCCACTGGTTCGCCAAGACCACGCGCACCGGCGTGGTCAAGAGCATGAAGGACTTCTACTGGGACATCCGGCCCAAGCCCGAATACGGCACGATCGAGATCCGGGTGTTCGACACGCCGCTCACGATCGAGCGGGCCGCCGCCCTTGCCGGCTTCGTCCAGTCGCTCGCGGCCTGGTTCCTCGCGGAGCAACCGTTCGCGCCCCAGGAGGACGATTACATGGTTTACACGTACAACCGCTTCCAGGCTTGCCGCTTCGGGCTGGAGGCGGTGTACGTGGAGCCCGAGACCGGGCGACACCTGCCCTTGCGCGAGCACATCCTCCAGACGCTGGACCAGGTGGCGTCGCACGCCCGCGGCCTGGGCGCGGACGCCGCCATCCAGATGCTGCGCGAGTCCGCGCACAAGGGCGTGAACGACGCGCGCTGGCTGCGGGAGACTCAGACGCGCGAACGCCTGCTCGCCGAAATGGTGCGCCAGGGGGCCGAGCGCTTCCGCGGCCGCGGGTGAGGTGGCCCGATGGGCGAGTTCGACCTGATCGCGCGCTACTTCACCCGGCCGGCGCGGCGCAGTCCGCTCGGCGTGGGTGACGACTGCGCCTTGCTGCAGCCGCGCGCCGGGATGCAGCTCGCCGTCTCCACCGACCTGCTGCTCGAGGGGCGGCACTTCCTGTCCACCGTGGATCCGGGCCGCCTGGGCCACAAGGCGCTGGCCGTCAACCTGAGTGACCTGGCGGCCTGCGGCGCCGAGCCGCTGGCCTTCACCTTGTCGCTCGCGCTGCCGCGCATCGACCAGGCCTGGCTGGCCGCTTTCTCGCAGGGGCTGTGGGCGCTTGCCGATGCGCACGGCTGCGAGCTCGTGGGCGGCGACACCACGCGGGGCCCGCTGGCGATCAACATCGCGGTGTTCGGCGAGGTGCCCGCCGGGGCGGCGCTGCTGCGCTCCGGTGCGCGCGCGGGCGACGATCTCTGGGTGAGCGGAACGCTCGGCGACGCGCGGCTGGCCCTGGATGCCTTCCGCGGCAGCGTCTCGCTGCCCCAGGACGTGTTCGATGCCGCACGCCTGCGGCTCGAGGTGCCGCAGCCTCGCGTCGCCCTCGGTCTGGCGTTGCGCGGGATCGCGACCTCGGCCATCGACGTCAGCGACGGATTGCTCGGCGACCTCGGCCACATCCTCGCGCAGTCCGGCGTCGGCGCGCGGGTGGACGCGGTCGAAGCCGCGTCGCTGCTCGCCGCCGCAAAGGCTGGTCTCGCGCTGGCCACCGACCGGATCGAGGACCTGGTGTTCGCGGGCGGCGACGACTACGAGCTCGCGTTCACTGCGCCGGCCTCGGCCCGCTCCGCCGTGCGGTCCGCGTCGGCGCGCTGCGGCACGCCCGTCACGCGGATCGGCGTGATCGAGGCGCAGGCAGGACTGCGCGTCGTGGACGCAGCCGGTCACGTGATCCCGCGCCGCTTCGCGGGCTTCGACCACTTCGGCGCGTGACCCTGCGCGGCTGGCTCCTTTTGCTCGCCACGTGCTGCGCCACGGCAGCCGACGCTGCCGTGTTCCGCGGCACGGTGACCCACGTCACCGACGGCGACACGCTGTGGGTGCGCCCCGCGTCCGGGGGCGCGCCGGTGGAGATCCGGCTCCTCGATCTCGATGCGCCCGAAGGTTGCCAGCGCTTCGGGCCGCAGTCCAAGCAGGCGCTGGCCCGCCGGGTGCTGCACGAGGCCGTGCGCGTGCGCAGCCGCGGCGCCGACGAATACGACCGCGCACTCGCGCGCGTCGAGCACCGCGGCCAGGATGTCGGCAGCTGGATGGTGCGCAGCGGCCATGCATGGTCGGCGACTTTCCGGGACAAGCCTGGCCCTTATGCGAAGCTGGAGCGGCAAGCCCGGGCCGAGCGCGCCGGCCTGTGGTCCGTGCCAGGAGCACTCGAGCCGCGCAGCTTCCGCAAGCGGTTCGGGCGATGCCAATGACGGGGCGGGCTACCATCGACGCGATGCCTGACGCCGCCCTCGCCGAACCCCCGTTGCTGCCGCCCCGCCGGCCTTCGATGCGCTTCATGCTGTCGCACCCGGCGCACGTGATCGCCTTCGGCTTCGGTTCGGGCCTGGTGCCGGTGGCGCCCGGCACCAGCGGCACCCTGTGGGCCTGGCTCACGTACGTGGTCATGCAGCAGTGGCTGGACCCCGTGCTGCTCGGATGGATCGTGGGCCTTTCCGTCCCGGTGGGCTGGTGGGCCTGCACCGTCACCGCCCGCAACCTGCGCATCGCCGATCCCGGCGCCATCGTCTGGGACGAGGTTGCCTGCTTCTGGCTCGTTCTCTGGGTGCTGATGCCCGCCGGCTTGCTGGCGCAGGTGGTGGCCTTCCTGCTGTTCCGTGGCTTCGACATGGTCAAGCCGGGACCGGTGGGCTGGGCCGACCGCTACTTCAAGGGCCACGGCTGGGCGGGCGGCTTCGGCATCATGATGGACGACGTGGTGGCGGCGTTCTGCACGCTGCTGGTCCTGGCTTTCTGGAGGCACTGGACGTGAACGAACTGACCACATCGCAGCTGTGCGCGCGCCTGGCGGATGCGCTGCTGGCCCGCGGCTGGAAGCTCGCCACGGCGGAGAGCTGCACCGGTGGCATGATCGCCGCCGCATGCACCGACCTGCCCGGCTCGAGCCAGTGGTTCGAGCGCGGCTTCGTCACCTACTCCAACGAAGCCAAGGTCGACGCGCTGGGTGTCGATGCGACGTTGATCGCGGCCAACGGCGCGGTGAGCGAGGTCGTGGCGCGGGCCATGGCGTTCGGCGCGATCCGCCATTCCCTGGCGCAGGCCAGCGTCGCCGTGACGGGCGTGGCCGGACCAACGGGGGGCAGCCCGGACAAGCCGGTGGGAACGGTGTGGTTCGGATTCCAGGTGGACGGCCGGCTCACCAGTGAAGTGCGCCGCTTCGACGGCGACCGCGCCGCCATCCGGGGCGCCACCGTGCAGCACGCGTTGCGGCGGCTGCTCGAATTGCTGGACTGAGGCCGCCGATCAATCCTGCGGGACGACCCGGGCCCGGTGCGCATTGCGGTTGCGGCGGCTCACCAGCCGCGGCAACAGGAAGGTGCGGCGCAGGCCGTCAGCGGCGCAAGCCGCCGTCGACTTCATGTCGTGTCCCAGGATCGCCAGTTCCTCGTCGATCTCCTCGATCCGGTCGCTCCAGCGCCCGGTCTGCATCTGGTCCATGGCCAGGACCATGCGCAGGGCCAGCAGGTTGCGCACCAGGCGGGCATTGCGGTCTTCGAGGGTGTCGTCGTGGGTCACGTGGCTGCTCTCATTCGATGTCTGAAGCATCCCACGTGCCAGCGACCGGGCTTGTCGGAACGCGGCGGATAACGCATTGCCTTGTTCCTACCTGCGACGTAGTACTCAGACCTGCGCGAAAACGGAGCGTCCGCTTCCACGGCATTGGAGGCAAGACAGGTACAGCATGCCCGGCGCCGGCTCCAGCGCCGGTTCGTAGCGGTACCAGCCGCCGAATCCGAGGCACTCCTCGCAGCCCTCGTGCGCCGGTTGGGCGGCGAGCGCGGGTTGGAACTCCTGGAGCGAGGCGGGGGCGAGACTGGTGGCGGACATGATGTGGATTGCCTTGTGTGAAGCCACAAGGTACTGCGCGCGCCGGCGCGCAGCGTCAGCACGAGCTAGGGAAGCGCGTAGGAAACAAGCGCTACCGCGGGTTACGACGGCAACACTGCGGCCGCGGTGACCTGCAAGCCGGCCAGGCGCTTGCGCATGCGCAGCACCTCGTCGTCCTTGCTCAACAGGACGCAACGGTGCGCCACGGCGAGGTCGATGAACTTCTGGTCGTCCGGGTCGCCGCACGTGACCTCGGCCTTGGCGGCCGGTTCGACCAGCCGGGCGTGCCGGTCGAAGTCCTGCAGCACTGCGTCGGCGCTGCCACGATGGAAGGTCACGCGGGGCGCGAGCTTGGGATAGGCGAGCACGCGGGCGAGTTCGTCGCGCATGGCGGCCGTGGCCAGCCACCGCAAGGCGCCCGCTTCCAGCCCGTCCTGGAGCCGGCGTGCACCAGGATCGCGGAACACCAGCAGGTCCAGCACCACGTTGGTGTCAATCACCAGCTGCATCGCGGGCCCGGGCGGATCCCGCCACCATGTCGAAGCGGAACAGCCGGCATTCGATGGGCCCGTTCCACATCGGGATGCGGCGGGACTCCTTCAGGCGCATGCGGCTCGGGAGCTTGGCGTCCGGCGACAGCAGCCAGGCCGTCCAGCCGGCGTAGTTCTTCTTCCAGTGCGAGGCGAGCTGCGCGAAGAAGTCGCCGGCGTTCTCCATCTGCGCCTGCTCGCGTCCGCCCCGGCCCCGGCCGGCGACGCCCGCCGCCTCGATGCGCTCGCCGTACGGAGGATTCAGCAGCATGACGCCGGGGGATTCGCTCGGCGGCATCCGCTGCAAGGCGTCGCCGCCGCGCAGCTGCACCGCCTCGGCGACGCCCGCGCGTTGGGCGTTGCGCTGGGCGAAGTCCACCATCCGGAACGCCACGTCGCTGCCGAAGATGGGCGCGGCCGGCGCACGGCGCGCCGCCTGCGCCTCGGCCTTGAGCGCGCCCCAGTCGGCTGCCGAATGCGCCCGCAGCCGCTCGAAGCCGAAGCGGCGCCACAGGCCCGGCGCGATGTTGCAGGCGATCTGGGCGGCCTCGATGACGATGGTGCCGCTGCCGCAGCAAGGGTCGTACAAGGGCGTGGCCGCGTCCCATCCGCTGGCGGCGATCATGGCGGCCGCCAGCGTTTCCTTCAGCGGCGCCTCGCCCTTGTCCTCGCGCCAGCCGCGCTTGAAGAGCGGTTCGCCGGACGTGTCCACGTACAGCGTGACCTCGTCGGCGGACAGGTGCGCGAACAGCCGCACGGCCGGCCGCTGCGTGTCCACGTCCGGCCGCACGCCGCCGCGCTCGCGGAATCGGTCGGCGACCGCGTCCTTGATCTTCAGTGCGGCGAAGTTCAGGCTCTTGAGCGGGCTCTGGTGCGCGGTCAGTTCGATCTTGAAGCTCTCGCGTGGCGTGAACCACTCCTCCCACGGCACCGCCGCCGCGGCCTCGTACAGGTCGCTCTCGGCCCGATAGGGGCGATGCGCCACCTGCACGAGCACGCGCTGGGCCAGCCGGCTGTGCAGGTTCAGCCGGAGCACCGCGTCCCAGCCGGCGCGCAGGCGCACGCCGCCG
>JAJNBO010000223.1 GCA_021156245.1 Ramlibacter sp.
GATCGTCTCTGGGGCGTGCCGCAGCGCGCGGACTACCACCCCGAAGTGGACACGGGCGTGCACAACATGATGGTGCTCGACATGAGCGCGCGGCTGGCCGCGCCGCTGCCGGTGCGCTTTGCCTGCCTGACGCACGACCTGGGAAAGGGGACCACGCCGGCGGAGATCCTGCCCAGGCACATCGGCCACGAGAAGCGCAGCGCCAAGCTGCTGCAGACCGTGTGCAACCGCCTGCGCGTGCCCAATGAATGTCGCGAGCTGGCCGACGTCGTGGCGCGCGAGCACGGCAACATCCATCGCAGCGGCGAGTTCGGGGCGGCCGCCATCGTGCGGCTGCTGGAGCGGTGCGACGCCTTCCGCAAGCCGCAGCGCTTCGATCTGGTGCTGCTCGCGTGCGAGTGCGATGCGCGTGGCCGCCTGGGGTTCGAGGAACGCGCCTATCCCCAGCGCCAGCGGCTGCTGGGCGCCCTGCAAGCCGCACAGCAGGTGTCGACAGCGACCATCGCGCAAGCAGCTCGCGAGCAGGGACTGGACGGGCCGAGGATCGGCGAGCGCATCCAGCAGGCGCGCACCGAGGCGGTGGCCGCCGCGCTCGATCAGCCCAGCAGCGCGAGCGCCGCGTAGTCGCCGACGCGTTCGGCCAGCCCCGCGGGCACCAGCTCGAACCCGTCGGTCAGCGCGGGCAGTTTCCCTCGCACCTGCGCCTGCAGGCGCGGCAGGAGGTAGTCGACGTTGTTGGTGAACACGCTGCCGCCCAGGCTGATGCGCTGGAGATCCAGCACCACGACGACGTTGTACAGCGCGCGCCCCATCACGCGGCACAGTTCATCGACCTTCTGCGAGGCCACGGCATCTCCCGCGCGCGCCTGCTGCAGCAAGGTCGCGGCGTCCGCGCCGAAACGGCGGGCCACGGCGTTGCCGGCGACGAGCGCCTCGAGGTCGCCGATGTTGCCGCAGCCGCAGAGGGCGTCGTCGTTGTCGCTGACGAACATGTGGCCGCCGTGGCCGGCGTTGCCGTTCTTGCCGCGCAGCACCCGGCCGTCGACGCAGAAACCCATGCCGACGCCGGTGCTCCAGGTGACGTAGCCGCAGTGCTCGTACCCTTGCAGCGCGCCCCAGCGGCGCTCGGCCTCCAGCGCGCCGATGCAGTCGTTCTCGACGCGCACTTCCGTGAAACGGCGGCGCAGGGGCTCCTCGAGCGTGGCGGTCATCCAGTCGTTGGGCAGTCCGCGCGCCGGGCCGGCGAGGCCGCCGCAGATGTTGGGGCTGGCCAGTTCGACCATGCCTGCTTTCAGCACGAAAGGTCCAGCCGAGGAGACGCCGGCGCGCTGGACGCGCGACGGGTCGACACCCAGTTCCGCGCAGGCCTCGTCCGTCATGCGGATCACCTGGTGCGCGAGCGCGTCGTTGTCGCCGGTTTTCGCGGTGGGTTCGCTGCGGCGGGCCAGCAGATCGAGGCCGGCTCCGGTGTTCAGGCTGACGGCCACCTTGGTGCCGCCGATGTCGATGCAGGCTTTCATCGGTTCACAGGAATTTCGCGATTCCCGCTGCAAGGAGGCTCAGCAGGATGGTGGACGTGAACGGCAGGAACATGGCCCGGCCGAACAGCTTGAAGCGCAGGTCGCCGGGCAGCCGCCCGAAGCCGAGTTTCTGCAGCGCGGGTGCGAACCAGCTGATCAGCACCAGCGCGAGGAACACGACGATCATCCAGCGGATCATGTGCCCAGTGTAGGGGAGCACGGAGTCCGCTGGTTCGTTACGGGATGCTCGTCCACTTCTCCCGGCTGCGCGCCGAAGCCAGGACCGCTTCGATGAAGCGCACGCCCCGCGCGCCGACCTGCACGTCGGGGTAGTCGGCCTCCAGCGGCTCCGGTGCCCGGCCGCGGCCATGCGCGCGGATCGCCTCGGCCACGCCGAGGTACACGTTGGCGAAGGCCTCGATGAAGCCTTCCGGATGCCCGGGCGGGATGCGGCTCGCGCGCAGCGCCGCCGGATGCAGCCACGGCGCGCCACGCGTCAGCAGCCGCGGCGGCCCCTCCAGCGGAAAGTGCGTCATGCGGTTGGGATCTTCCTGCCACCACTCGAGCGTGCCCAGCGTGCCGGACACGCGCAGCCGGAAGCCGTTCTCGATGCCGGTGTTGACCTGCGAAGCGACCATCACCCCGCGGGCACCTCCACGGAAACGCAGCAGCAGGTTGGCGTCGTCGTCGAGCACGCGTCCCGGCACCAGCGACCCCAGATCGGCGCAGAGGCTCTCGAGCTGCAGGCCGGTGACCGTGGACACCAGGTTCTCGGCGTGCGACCCGATGTCGCCGATGGCGCCGGCACCGCCGCTTTGCGCGGGGTCGTTGCGCCACGCGGCCTGCTTGTTGCCGTCGGCCTCCACGCGCGTCGCCAGCCATCCCTGGTTGTATTCGACGACCACCTTGCGCAGCTCACCCAGTTCCCCCGCGCGCACCATCTCGCGGGCCTGGCGCACCATCGGGTAGCCGCTGTAGTTGTAGGTGACGCCGAAGACCGTGCCCCTCGCCTTCACCGCCTCCACGAGCTGCGCGGCCTGCTCGCCGGTGTGCACCAGCGGCTTGTCGCACACCACGTGGAAGCCCGCCTCGACGAAGGCCCTGGCAACGGGGAAGTGAACGTGGTTCGGCGTGACGATCACCACCACGTCCACGCGGCTGGACGTGTCGCGCCGCAACTCGTCGTCCAGCAGCGATTGCCAGTCCGGATGGATGCGCGCCTCCGCCAGCCCGAGCGCGCGGCCGGAGGCACGCGCCTTGTCAGGGGTGGACGACAGCGCACCTGCGACCAGCTCGTATTGCCCGTCGAGCGCCATGGCCTTGCGGTGCACGGCGCCGATGAAAGCGCCCTCCCCGCCGCCGACCATCGCATAGCGCAACTTGCGCACCGCTTCGCTCATCGGTTCTCCCGGCCGAACGCGGCGTCGAAGGCGCCGACGGCGGGCTTGAAATCAAGCCGCTTGCAGAACGCGGCGCTCTCGGTGGCGCCATGCACCCGGTCCATGCGGCTGTCTTCCCATTCCACCGACAGCGGACCGGCATAGCCGATGTCATTGAGGGCGACGATGATCGATTCGAAGTCGACCATGCCGCGGCCGACGCTGCGGAAGTCCCAGTTGCGGCGGGCATCGCCGAAGCTGGTGTGGCCGCCGAACACGCCGACCGTGCCGTCGCCCTTGCCCCACCACACGTCCTTCTCGACGCGATGTCGAAGGCGATCTCGGTGGGATGCACCTCCAGCGCGAAGTTGATGTCTTCCTTCTCGAAGACATCGAGGATGGGGGTGAAGCGCCTGCCGAAGTCGGCGAAACCTGCATCCCAGAATTCCTGCGTCGTCGGTGGAAACGCATAGGTGGCGTGCCAGATCGACGAGCCGGTGAAGCCCGTGACGGTCTTGACGCCGAATTTCCTGGCGGCGCGCGCGGTGTCGGCGAGCTCCCTCGCGGCCCGCTGGCGCACGCCCTCCGGGTCGCCGTCCCCCCACACGTGTGCCGGCAGGATGGACTTGTGGCGCGCATCGATCAGGTCGCACACCGCCTGGCCGACTAGGTGGTTGCCGATCGCCAGCGACGTGAGGCCGTGCGACTTGAGCAGGGCCCATTTGTCGCGCAGGTAGGCGTCGCTCTTCAACGCCTCCTGCACGTTGAAGTGGTCGCCCCAGCAAGCCAGCTCCAGGCCGTCGTAGCCCATGCTCTTCGCAAGCGGGGCGAGTTCCGAAAGCGGAAGGTCGGCCCATTGGCCGGTGAACAAGGTGACGGGTCTGGGCATGGACAACTCCAAAGCACCGTCATTCCCGCGCAGGCGGGAATCCAGGGCGTTGAGAACTGCGCGCGTGCGCGCAGCCGGGAAGCCCTGGATCCCCGCCTCCGCGGGGATGACGCGGGTTAGAACGGCGAGTTCGGGAAGTAGAAGTCCTTGGCGTTGGCCTTCGTGATCAGCACCGACGGGACGATGTTGTTCGCGGGCAGCTTGGTGCCCTTCAGGCGCGCCTCGCCGGTCATCTTGATGGCGTCGTACATGAACTTGGGCGAATAGGACACGTTGGCCTGGATCAGCGGGTCGCTGCCATCCATCAGGGTCTTGATCGCGCCCTTGGCGCCGGCGCCGCCGAACACCAGCTTGATGTCCTTGCGGTTGGCTTGCTGGATCGCCTTGAGAACGCCCACGGCCATGTCGTCGTCGGCCGCCCAGACGGCGTCGATCTGCTTGAAGCGGGTCAGGTAGTCCTGCATCACCTTGAAGGCGTCGTCGCGGTTCCAGTTGCCGTGCTTGGCGTCCAGCACCTTGATGCCGGGATGGTTCTTCATCACGGCATTGAAGGCGTCCATGCGCTCGTTGTCGATGGTGGTGGGGATGCCGCGCAACGCCACGATGTTGCCCTTGCCGTTCAAGGCCTTGGCCATGTACTCGGCAGGAATCCGGCCGAAAGCCGTGTTGTCGCCGGAGACATAGGCGTCCTGCGCGCTGGTGTCGGTCAGGCCGCGGTCGACCACCGTGACGTACACGCCTTTGGCCTTGACCTGGGCGACGGGCTTGGTCAGCGCCGCCGACTCGAACGGGAAGACGACCAGCGAAGTGATCTTGTTGACCGTCACCAGGTCCTGCAGCTGGTTGGCCTGCTCGGACGCGTTGGCGGCCGTCTTCACGATCACCTGGATGCCGGGGTTCGCCTTCTCCAGGTCCTTCTTGGCTTCGTTGGCCCAGTACACGGCGCCGGCCATGAAGCTGTGCGTGGCGGCGGGCATGGACACGCCCAGGACTTCCTTCTTGGCTTGCGCCAGCGCGGGAGCGGCGGCGGCGGCCAGCGTGAGGGCAGCCGCGGTGAGGGCGAGCCGTCGGGTGAGGTGCTTCATGTTGTCTCCAGTTGAAAAGTCAGCGGTAGGGAAAGGAACTGCTTCATCGCCGGCCCCGCTGCAGGAAAGCCACGACGATGATGACGAAACCCTGCACCGCAGCGTTCAGGTACACGCTGATGATGCTGGTGAGGTTGAGGATGTTGCTGATGACCGAGAGCAGGATCGCGCCGACCACCGTGCCGGTGATGCTGCCGGCGCCGCCTTTCAGTGCGGTGCCGCCGACGATGACGGCGGCGATGGCTTCCAGCTCCCACAGGAGGCCGGTGGTGGGCGAGGCGGAGCCGAGGCGAGGCACGTACAGCAGCGTGGCGATGCCGACGCACAGGCCCAGCAGCATGTACGTGAGGATCTTGACCTTGTCGACCGAGACGGCGGCGTAGCGCGCCACCTGCTCGTTGGAGCCGATCGCCTGCACGTAGCGGCCGAATGCGGTGCGGTTCAGGATGAAGCCGCCCGCCAGCGCCACCACCGCGAACACCCACACGGGGAACGGGATGCCCAGCAGGCTGCGGTAATACACGGGGCTGTAGACGTCGGCCAAGGCGTTGTCCAAGGTGATCGCGCCCCCGTCGGCGAAGTAGGTGAGGTAGGCGCGAAAGATCCCCAGCGTGCCCAGCGTCACGATGAACGGCTCGATGCGCCCTTTGGTGATCAGGAGGCCATGCGCCAGCCCGAACGCCGCGCCCAGCACCAGCGCGAGCAGCATGCCCAACGCGACCACCATCACCGGCGACCCCATGGACCCGGCCGCCTTGTTCATCACCAGGATCACGCAGCCGGCGATCAGGGCCGCCATGGAGCCCACCGACAGGTCGATGCCGCCGCTGATGATGACGAAGCACATGCCCACGGCGATGATGCCGATGAAGGCGGTGCGGGTGAGGACGTTCAGGCCGTTGTCCATCGTGGCGAACTCGCCATTGAGCAGCGTGCCGGCGATGCACAGCAGCACGAGGCCGACCACGGGGCCGAAGCCGTGCAGCTTGCCCCAGAGGGCGGCGGCGCGCGCGCCGTGCGATTCAGCGTGTTCCGGTGGCATGGGCGATCAGGTCCTCTTCGGTCAGGCGCTCGTCCTGCAGCGTCGCGGTCAGGCGGCCGTTGCGCATCACGGCGACGCGGTGGCACAAGCCGATCAGTTCGACCAGCTCGGAAGAAATCACGATGACGGTCTGGCCTTCACGCGCCAGCCGCTGGATCAGGAAATAGATGTCGCGCTTGGCGCCGACGTCCACGCCGCGGGTGGGCTCGTCCAGCACCACCACGCGCGGTCGCGGCTGCAGCACCTTGGCCAGCGCCAGCTTCTGCTGGTTGCCGCCGGACAGCGACGACGCGCGCTGGCGCAGGTCGCCGGTGCGGATTCCGAAGTCCTGCACCGCTGCCGCCAGCGCCGCCTCCTCGCGCGCCGGCACCAGCCAGGGCCGCGCGTACTCGCGCAGGTTCATCAGCGTGAGGTTCTCGCGCAGCCCGAAATTCACCAGCAGCCCCTTGCCCTTGCGGTCTTCGCTCAGGTAGGTGATGCCGTGGTCGGCGGCATCGCGCGGCGTGCGCAACTGCACGGGCCGCCCGGCGACCAGGACTTCGCCGGCACTGGCGCGCCGCAGTCCCAGCAGGCCTTCGAACATCTCCGTGCGGCCGGCGCCGACCAGCCCCGCGAAACCGAGGATCTCCCCGGGCCGGGCCTCGAAGCTCACGTCCTCCGCCCAGTCCGGCACGCTGAAGCCGCGGACCTGCAGCAAGGGCGCACCGTCCGGCGCCGGCTCCTTGGGCGGGAACAGGTCGGACAGCTCGCGGCCGACCATCAGGTTGGCCATGTCGTGCCGCGTGAGTTGCGCCGTCGGCTGGCGGGTGACGAACCGGCCGTCGCGCATCACGACCACTTCGTCGGTCACGCGCTCGACCTCGTCGAGCTTGTGCGAGATGTACACCAGCGTCACGCCTTCCGCCTTCAGCTGCGCCATCAACGCGAACAGGCGCTGCGTCTCCCCCGGAGTCAGCGTCGCGGTCGGCTCGTCCATGACCAGGAGCTTGGCCTTGCGGGCGAGCGCCTTGGCGATCTCCACCAGCTGTTTCTCGGCGACGATCAACTGCCGCACGCGCGTGTCCGGGCTGGCATCCAGCCCCACCTGGCGCAGCACATCGGCCGCCGCCTGCCGCATCGCGGCGTCATCGAGCATCCAGCCCCGCTTCTTCTCGTGGCCCAGGAAGATGTTCTGGGCGATGGTCAGGTCTTCCGCGAGATTGAACTCCTGGTGGATCAGCACGATGCCGGCCGCCTCCGCGTCGCGCGAGTTGCGGAACTGCCGCGGCTTGCCGTCCACGATCACCTCGCCGCTGGTGGGCTCCAGGTAACCGGACAGGATCTTCATCAGCGTCGACTTGCCCGCGCCGTTCTCTCCCAGCAAGCCGACGACGCGGCCCGGCTCCAGCACGAAACTCACGCCGTGCAGCACCTGCACCGGGCCGAAGCTGCGCGTGACTTCGCGGAATTCGACGCGCAGGCTCATTCGGCGAGCCTCCGCGCTGCGCGCTGCGGCGTTCCCCTTGGGGCGGCCCGGCGGCTCATCCCCGCCCCCGATGGAGGCGCAGCGATTCCTGCATCGCCAGCGCACCGGCGCCCACCAGGCCTGCCTGCCCCGCGAGCGGCGTGTACTGGATCTCGAGATGGCGCGTCGACAGCGCGAGCGAGCGGTGGTACACGCTCTGGCGCACCGATGCCAGGAACAAGGGGCCGATCTGGGTGACACCGCCGCCGATGAACACGTGCGACGGATTGAAGAAGTTCACCACCGATGCCAGCATCTGGCCGATCAGGCTGCCGGCGCGCTGGATGATCGCGTTGGCGGCCGCGTCGCCATTGCGGCTGGCCTGGCCCACGTCGACGGCGGTGAGCTTGCCGTTCGCCTTGAGGCAGTCCGCCAGCACCCGGCTTTCACCGCCTTCGGCGGCCTCGGTGGCGAGGCGGGTGATCGCGGGCGCCGCCGCCATCGCCTCGACGCAGCCCATGTTGCCGCAATGGCAGCGCGGGCCGCCCTGGTCCACGCAGATGTGGCCGACGTCCCCCGCCGAACCGTTGGCGCCGCGGTAGACCTCTCCGTGGCACACGATGCCGCACCCGATGCCGGTGCCGACCTTGATGACCAGGAAGTTCGGCAAGCCGCGCTGCAGCCGCCACAACTCGCCCCGCGCCATCAGGTTGACGTCGGTGTCCACGACCCCGGGCGCGGTGAAGGCCTCGCCCAGGTAGTCGCGGATGGAGACGCGGTCCCCTGCG
>JAJNBO010000224.1 GCA_021156245.1 Ramlibacter sp.
CTGCACCACGTCCAGCCCGAACTGGTCGACCATCCGTCGCAGTTCCTGCACGCCCTTCTCGTTGGCCGCGATCTGCGCCTTCAGGTCGCCCATGTTCTGATCGGGGTTGCGCGACGGGTGCTTCGCGCCCTTCAGCAGCGCCACCATCTCCGCCTCGCGCAGGACGCCGCGGTCGACCAGCTTGAAGTTGTTGATCTCCACGCCCTCTTCCTCGATGCGCGTCGAGAACGGCGGCATGGACCCCGGCGTGATGCCGCCGACATCCGCATGATGACCGCGGGAGCCGACGTAGAAGAGGGGCTTCTCGCGGGCGCCCCCACCCCCGCCCTCGCCCGGAGCGGAAGGGAGTGAATCCAGGTACACCGGCGTGATGACCGTGATGTCCGGCAAATGCGTGCCGCCGTGGTACGGGTCGTTGAGCACGTACACGTCGCCCGGCTGCATGGTGCCGCTGTTTTCGCGGATCACCGTCTTGATGCTTTCGCCCATGCTGCCCAGGTGCACCGGCATGTGCGGTGCATTGGCGATCAGGTTGCCTTCGGCGTCGAAGAGCGCGCACGAGAAGTCCAGCCGCTCCTTGATGTTCACCGAGTACGCGGTGTTCTGCAGTTGCAGCCCCATCTGCTCGGCGATGTTCATGAAGAGGTTGTTGAACACCTCCAGCAGCACCGGGTCCACCTGTGTGCCCGCAGCGAACGTCACGTCGCGCGGCCGCGTGCGGTCCAGCACGATATGGTCCAGCGCGGTGATGCGTGCCTGCCAGCCAGGCTCGACGATCGTCGTTGCATTCTTCTCCGCGATGATCGCGGGGCCGGCGATCACGTCCCCCGGCCGCACATCCTCGCGGACCACCAGCGCCGCCTGGTGCCAGGCGCCACCGGAGTACATGCGCACGGTCTCGCGGCGGGGGACATCGCGCGCAGGCTGTTCCTCGTGGCGCGGTTCGGCCGGCGCGTCGCCCGCCACCACCGCCTCCACCGACACCGCTTCCACGATCATCGGCTTGCCCGGCATCAGGAAGGAGAAGCGCTGCCGGTAGGCCGACTCGAAGCCGGCGACGATCTCCTGCCGCGTGCCGAAGGGGACCACCAGCGCCGAGTCGCTGCCCTGGTAGCGCACGTGCACGCGCCGGCGCACCTGCACCGCATTGCCGCTCACCTGCTGCCGCTGCAGCTCCGCCTGCGCCGCGGCGGCGAGTGCGTCCAGCTTCTCCTGCACCTCGGGCAGGTGTTCGGGTGCGAGCAGCACTTCGACCGCTTGCTCGCGGATCACGTTCTGGTCCGCCAGGCCCATGCCGTAGGCAGACAGCACGCCCGCCAGCGGATGGACGAACACCCGCGACATGCCCAGCGCATCGGCGACCAGGCACGCATGCTGCCCGCCAGCACCGCCGAAGCACTGCAGCGTGTAGCGGGTGACGTCGTAGCCCCGGGCCACCGAGATCTTCTTGATCGCATTGGCCATCTGCTGCACCGCGATCGCGATGAAGCCTTCCGCCACCTCCTCGGCGCTGCGGCCGGTGCGCTGCGCCAGCTCCGCGAACTTGGCCGCCGCCGCCTCCTGGCTGAGGGGCTCGTTGCCCTGCGGGCCGAAGACGGACGGGAAGTAGCGTGGCTGGATCTTGCCGACCATCACATTGGCGTCGGTGACGGCCAGCGGGCCACCGCGACGGTAGCTGGCCGGCCCGGGATTGGCGCCGGCGCTCTGCGGGCCCACCCGGAAGCGGGCCCCGTCGAACTCCAGGATGGAGCCGCCGCCCGCTGCCACCGTGTGAATGCTCATCATCGGGGCACGCATGCGCACCCCCGCCACCTGGGTCTCGAACTCGCGCTCGAACTCGCCGGCGAAGTGCGAGACATCGGTGGACGTGCCGCCCATGTCGAAACCGATCACGCGGTCGTGCCCGCCCAGTTGCGCGGTGCGCGCCATCCCCACGATGCCACCCGCCGGGCCGGACAGGATCGCGTCCTTGCCCTGGAAGGCATGCGCATCGGTCAGGCCGCCGGAAGATTGCATGAAGAACAGCTTCACCCCGGGCATTTCGGCCGCGACCTGGTCGACGTAGCGGCGCAGGATGGGCGACAGGTAGGCGTCCACCACCGTCGTGTCGCCCCGGCTGACGAACTTCATCATCGGGCTGGTTTCGTGCGACGTGCTGATCTGCGCGAATCCGCATTCCTGCGCGATGCGTTTCGCCGCGGCTTCGTGCGCGGTGTAGCGGTAGCCGTGCATGAAGACGATGGCCGTGCTGCGCAGGCCGCGGTCATGCGCGGCCTTCAGCGCCCGGCGCAGGTGGTTCTCGTCCAGCGCCTGCAACACGTCGCCGTGCGCGCCCACGCGTTCGTGCGCCTCGATCACCTCGGAGTACAGCAGCTCCGGCAGGACGATGTGCCGGTCGAAGAGCCTCGGCCGGTTCTGGTAAGCGATGCGCAACGCGTCGCGAAACCCTTGCGTGGTCACCAGCAGCGTCGGCTCGCCCTTGCGCTCCAGCAGCGCGTTGGTGGCCACCGTCGTCCCCATCTTCACGCACTCCACCAGCTGCGGCGTGATCGGCTCGCCGGCCTTCAGGCCCAGGAGATGGCGGATGCCCGCCACCGCCGCGTCTCGGTATTGCTCCGGGTTGTCGGAGAGCAGCTTGTGGGTGACGAGGGTGCCGTCGGGGCGCCGCCCCACGACGTCCGTGAAGGTGCCGCCGCGGTCGATCCAGAACTGCCAGGCGGGGAAAGTGCGGGAAGTCATTGGGTCATTATGGAAGAACAGCCCCTAAACTCGGGGCCACAACGAAGAGGGGCTGCATGCGACGATTGCTGGACTTCCTGTACGACGCCTCCGCCTGGCTGGCGGCCCTGGCGATGGTGGGCGTGCTCTTGATGGTGCTCCTGTCCATCGTGAGCCGGCAGCTCGGGTTCCACGTTCCCGGCACGGACGCCTATGCAGGCTATGCCATGGCGGCGGCCGGCTTCCTGGCGCTGGCGCACACCCTCAAGCGCAACGAGCACATCCGGGTCACCCTGCTGCTGGGGCGGCTGCGCGGCGGCAAGCGCCGTGCCGGGGAGCTGTGGGCGCTGTCCGCGTCCGTGCTGCTCGGCGCCCTGTTCGCCTTCTATTCGGTCCGCCTCGCCTGGGTGTCGCGCAGCATCAACGACATCTCCACGGGCAACGATGCCACCCCCTTGTGGATTCCGCAGGTCGCGATGGCCGTCGGCACGCTGATCCTGCTGGTCGCGCTCGTCGACGAATGGATGCTGGAGCTGCGTGGCCAGCGCAAGTCGATCGAGACCGAAGAGGCGCTGCACAATGAATGACGTCGCCATCACCACGCTGCTGATCGTCTCGCTGTTCCTGCTGCTGGGCAGCGGCGTCTGGATCGGGCTCACGCTGGCCGGCGTCGCCTGGATCGGCATGCAATTGTTCTCGTCGCGGCCGGCCGGCGATGCCATGGCCGTCACGGTCTGGGGGGCCGCATCCAGCTGGACCCTGACGGCCCTGCCGCTGTTCATCTGGATGGGCGAGATCCTGTTCCGTACCAAGCTCAGCGAAAGCATGTTCCGCGGACTGGCGCCATGGGTGTCCCGGCTGCCAGGCCGGCTGCTGCACACCAACGTGATCGGCTGCACCATCTTCGCCGCCGTGTCCGGCTCCTCCGCGGCCACCTGCGCGACGATCGGCAAGATGACCTTGCCCGAGCTCGGCAAGCGCGGCTACCCGCAGGAGATCACCATCGGGTCCCTGGCCGGCGCCGGCACGCTGGGGCTGCTGATCCCACCCTCGATCATCATGATCGTGTACGGGGTGACGGCGGACGTATCCATCGCGCGCCTGTTCGTCGCCGGCATCATCCCCGGCATCGTGCTCGCATCGCTGTTCTCCGGCTACCTGGCCGTCTGGGCCTTGATGAACAAGGAGAAGATCCCGCTGCCGGAGACGGTGATGAGCTTCACCGAGAAGCTGCACGAGTCGCGGCACCTCATCCCGGTGGTGCTGCTGATCGGCGCGGTGCTGGGCTCGATCTACACCGGCGTTGCCACCGCCACCGAGGCCGCTGCCGTCGGCGTGGTCGGGTCCCTGGTGCTCAGCGCCGTGCAGCGTTCGCTGAACTGGGAAACCTTCCGCGAGTCCCTGCTCGGCGCCACGCGCCTGTACTGCATGATCGCGTTGATCCTGGCCGGCGCCGCCTTCCTGACGCTGGCCATGGGCTACATCGGCCTGCCGCGGCGTTGATCCTGGCCGGCGCCGCCTTCCTGACGCTGGCCATGGGCTACATCGGCCTGCCGCGGAACCTGGCCGAGTTCGTCCGCTCGCTGGGCCTGTCCCCGTTCATGCTGATGCTGGCGCTTGCGCTCTTCTACATCCTCCTCGGCTGCTTCCTCGACGGCATCTCGATGGTGGTGCTGACCATGGGGGTGATCCTGCCCACCGTGCAGGCCGCGGGCTTCGACCTCATCTGGTTCGGCATCTTCATCGTGGTGGTGGTGGAGATGGCGCAGATCACCCCGCCGGTGGGCTTCAACCTGTTCGTGCTGCAGGGGATGACGGGCAAGGAGATCACATGGATCGCGCGCGTGACCATGCCGTTCTTCTTCCTGATGTGCGCGATGGTGCTGCTGCTCTGGTTCGTGCCGCAGATAGCCACCTGGCTGCCGTCGAAGATGTGAGCTAGGCCGGCACGCGCGCGTCCAGCTCCTGCAGCCAGTCCGCCACCTCGCCGGCCACCGCACGGGCGCCCTGCCCCACGTCACCGCCCACGGCGAGCAGGTGGTCCATCCCTTCCACGATGCGCAGGCGCGCATCCGGCCGCGCGTCGTGCAGCCAGCGGGCGTGGTCGGCGGTCACCTGGGTGTCGCCGGCGCCGTGCACCAGCAGCAGCGGCTGCGCCAGTGCGCCCACGATGGCCGCGGGGTCGTGCCGGAACCAGGACATCAGGTAGGGCTGCACCGATGGCCGGAACAGCAGCACCAGCGCATCGGGCACATCCTCCACGCGACGCTGCGCCTCCAGCTCGCCGAGGGCCGCCAGCGCGGGGCCGGAGAGTTCGGCCGGCAGGTAGCCCTCGACCTGGGCGCGGATCAGCGTGGAGGCGCGCACCCCTGCACCGGCGAGGTACACCACCGCCCTGGCACCCGCCGCAGACGCTGCCAGTGCCGCGATGAGCGCACCTTCGCTGTGTCCCACCAGCACGACGTGCTCCACGCGGGGCTCCCGCGCCAGCCGCTGGGCCAGCAGCACGGCGTCGGCCACCATGTCGTCGAAACGCAGCGCTTCCTCGCTGAGCCCGGGATAGGCGCTCCCGCCGATGCCGCGCTTGTCGTAGCGCAGGCTGGCGATGCCCAGGCCGGCCAGCGCCCGCGCCAGCCGCTTGAGGCTGTCGACGGGCTCGGCCAGCAAGGGATTGTTGCCGTCGCGGTCGGTCGGGCCGGAGCCCGCGATCAGCAGGGCGGCCGTGCAGGGCCCCGCGCCCTCCGGCCACGCCAGCGTGCCGGACAGCTTGCCCCAGGAGGTGGGCACTTCCAGCGCGGATTCGTCCATGCGGCCCAATGTAGCAAAGGCCTTGCCGGGCCGGCGTCGGACAAGGCGGATACGGCGCACCCGCTTCGGGTTAAGCCGCATCCGTTGGCCCGGGAATTGCACGTAAGCTCGACCTGTCCTGAACGATCACGGAGCTCGCATGAAATTCAAGTTCGCCCTCTCGCTGGCCGCCCTCGCCATGGCCGGCCAGGTCGCCGCCCAGACCAAGTGGGACCTTCCCGCGGCGTACCCCGCGACCAACTTCCACAGCGAGAACCTCGAGGTGTTCGCCAAGGACGTGGACCGGCTGTCCAACGGCAAGCTCAAGATCACAGATCCTGCTGGTCAATTTCCAAAACGAGTGGCAGATCTTCGGCGCGGACGGCATCCCCTTCCTGGCCGACAGCTACGACGACGCCGCGAAGCTGTGGCGCGCGCAGAAGCCGATGCTGGACAAGAAGCTGGGCGAGCAGGGCATGATGGTGCTGTACGCCGTCGCCTGGCCACCGCAAGGCATCTACACCAAGCGCACGCTCAATTCCGCGGCCGACATGAAGGGCTTGAAGTGGCGCGCCTACAGCCCGGCCACCGCCCGCATCGCCGAACTGGTGGGCGCGCAGCCCGTCACGGTGCAGGCCGCCGAGCTGTCGCAAGCCATGGCCACCGGCGTCGTCGATTCGTACATGTCCTCCGGCTCCACCGGCTTCGACACCAAGACATACGAGCACATCAAGAATTGGTACGACACGCAGGCCTGGCTGCCGAAGAATGCGGTGATCGTCAACCGCGCAGCGTTCAACGCCCTCGACAAGGCCACGCAGGACGCGCTGCTCAAGGCCGCGGCAGACGCCGAGACGCGCGGCTGGGCGGCCAGCCGCAAGACCAACACCGAAGTGCTGGAGAAGCTCAAGGCCAACGGCATGCAGATCATCACGCCCTCGGCGCAGCTGAAGGCCGACATGAAGAAGGTCGGCGACCAGATGCTCAAGGAGTGGCTGGAGAAGGCGGGCCCGGAAGGCCAGCAGCTGGTCGATGCCTACCGCAAGTAGGCAGCTTGCGCTCCTCGCTGAAAGCGCCGCACCCGCGGCGCTTTTTCATGGGCCACGCAGCGTGTCCAGCTCCTCCAGCAGCAGGCGCACGCGCAGCGGCAGCAGCCGCGCACCGGGGTACACGATGGACACCGGCAGGGGCGCCGGGCGTGCCGCGGGCAGCACCTCCACCAGGTCGCCGCGCGCGATCTCGTCGCGAACGAAGTAATCCGGCAACTGGGCGAGGCCCAGGCCGAGCCGGGCAGCTTCCACCAGTCCCTCGCCGTCGTTGATGCGCACGCGGGACGGCGGATGCAGTTCCACGGGATTTCCGCGTTGCCGGAACTGCCAGGGCCGATCCTTGCCGGTGCTCGGCATGCGGAACAGCAGCGCGCTGTGCGCGGCCAGCTGGTCCAGCCTGCGCGGCGTGCCGCGCGCGGCGAGGTAGGCGGGGCTCGCCACCAGCACCATGGCCTGCGTGGTGAAGCGGCGGGCGACCAGGCTGGAGTCCTTCAACGTGCCCACCCGCACGGCGACGTCGATGCCCTCCTTCACCAGGTCCACGTAGCCGTCCTGCAGCCGCACGTCCAGCAGCAACCCGGGATGCCGCTGCGACATCCGCGCCAGCAATGGGAGCAGCAGCCGCCGGCCCATCACGATCGGCATGTCGATGCGCAGCGTGCCGCTGGGCGCTTCGCGCACGCCGGACGCGTCGGCCTGCAACTCGTCGATCTCCGCCAGCAGGCGCTGGCAGCGCCGGTACAGGCGCTCGCCATCGGGCGTCAGCGTGACCTGCCGCGTGGTGCGGTGGAACAGCTTCACGCCAAGCGACAGCTCGAGCCGCGCGACCGCCTTGGCCAAGGTGGACGGCGCGCTGCCGTTCTCGCGCGCAGCGGCCGCAAAGCTGCCGTGCTTGGCGGTTTCGGCAAAGGCAGCGAGTTGCTGGAGCGATTGCATGCTTGCGGGATTGAAGAAGAAGTGTCGTCAATGTTATTCCAGCGGCGCATCTTGTGCCCGGGGAACCGCTGCAAGACACTGCGGGCACGCCTTGCGCAAAGCGTGTCCTCTCGCCCAAACAACCCCTTCTCAGGAGCCCGCCATGAGCCTTGCCAACTATGTCCTGGACCAACCCCGTCCCGTCGCCACTCCCATTCCCGGCGTGCTGCATGCCACCTGGGCGGGCAGCCGCGATGGCTTGTCCACCCTCAGCGTCTGGCGTCAGTCGCTGGTCCCCGGAGGCGCCACCCCGCCGCACTCCCACGCATGCGACGAAGTCGTGCTGTGCCTGGCGGGCCGCGGCGAGGTGCACATCGACGGAGTGGTCCATGCGTTTGGACCGCAGCAGACCGTCCTGCTCCCGGCCAACGTTCCGCACCAGATCTTCAACGTCGGGCCCGAGCCGCTGGAGACGACCGCGGTCTTCTCGGCCACTCCGGTGGCCGTCGCGCTGCCGGATGGGTCGGCGCTGGACCTGCCCTGGAGCAGCTGACGGCCGGGTCGCTGGCGCGAACCCGCCCTAGGGAGAGAGTCCAGGATGTCTGCGCACGGCGGGTTGCGCAAGGCACACCCCGCCAAGCATTCACCGCGGCCCCGGAACCGCGCAGACGATCCCGCCTGCGTCGTTCTCCTGCACCGAACGCAGGTTCTTCGCGGCGGCGACCTCCATGTCGCGCGGGAGCGTGACGCCGTTCTTCACGGCCAGGATCTCCGCCATGATGCTCACGGCGATCTCCGCGGGGGTCTTGCTGCCGATGTAGATGCCGATGGGGCCGCGCAGCCGCTGCAGCTCGGCGGCCGTCAGCGCGAAGTGCTCCGTCATCCGCTGGTGCCGCGCTTCGTTGTTGCGGCGGCTGCCGATGGCCCCGACGTAGAACGCGTCCGTCTTCAAGGCTTCCAGCAGCGCGAGGTCGTCCAGCTTGGGGTCGTGCGTCAGGGCCACCACGCAACTGCGGCGGTCGGCACGGAACGCGGTGACGACGTCGTCAGGCATGTCGCCCACCACCTTCGCACCCTGCACGCTCCAGCTGCCGCGGTACTCCTCGCGCGGATCGCACACGGTCACGGCGAAACCGTTGAATAGCGCCATGGTCGCCAGATATTCGGTGAGTTGCCCGGCGCCGATCAGCAGCATGCGGTACTCGGGGCCGAAAGTGTTGACCAGCGCCCCGCCCGCGACACTCAGTTCCTGTGGCGCATCGGCAGGCGCCAGCGACACGGCGCCGCTGGCGAGCTGCACGGTGCGCCGCATCAGGCGGCCCTGCTCGAGTGCCTGCACCAGGGCTGTCAGCGACTCCGCATCCGGGTCGAACTCCAGCAGCAGCTCCAGCGTGCCGCCGCAAGGCAGGCCGAAGCGATGCGCCTCATCCGCCGTCACGCCGTACTTCACGAACGACGGCGGGCCGGACGGGATCTGGTGCCCCGGCTCCCTGCCGCTGTAGGCGTGCGTATGGCGATAGATCAGGTCGTCCTCGATGCAGCCGCCGGAGACGGAGCCGACCACGGAGCCGTCCTCCGCGAGCGCCATGATGGAGCCGATCGGCCGGGGCGACGAGCCCCAGGTGCGGACCACCGTCGCCAGCAATGCACGCTTGCCAGCGGCGCGCCAGTCGCGCAGCGTGCGCAGCACCATCACGTCGATGTTTTCCATGGCTTTCTTCCGGTCAGAAGGCGTAGGCCGCGCTGACGCCGAGCAGCCAGGTGCGCCCGGGGGCGGGCTCGAAGAAGCGCTGGTTGCCTTCGTTGACGATCACGGACCCGATCGCCTTGCGGTCCGCCAGATTGTCCACCCGCACGAATTCCCGCAGGGTCCAGCGGTCCACCTTCTGCCGCAGCCCGAGCCGGAAGCTGAACAAGGTGGAGGCCGGTGCGAAATCCGCGTTCGCATCGTTGACGGCAATCTTGCCCACGTGCCGCAGTTCCACGGCGGTTTCCAGGCCCCACGGTTGATGCCGCCACGCGAGCTCCGCGTAGGCCGCGGTCCGCGGAATGCCGGGGATGCGGTTGCCCGCCGGGATGGCGATGGTCGGCGCCGCGCAGGGCGGCGGGCCGCAGGTGAGGAAGGAGGAGCCGTACGTGGCGTCCAGGTAGGTCAGCGCCGCGTAGGTGGACCAGGCCCCCGCCCAGCGTCCCGACAACGCGAGCTCGAAGCCCCGCCGCTTGGTCTCTCCCACATTCTGGAAGGCGCTGCGTCCGCCGCTGTTCGACTGCACGGCGATCTCGTCCGAGGTCCTCGCCTGGAACAGCGCCGCGTTCACGCGCCAATCCGGCGCGGGTTCCGCCTTCACGCCCACTTCGAACTGGCGGCTGCGGGCGGGCTGCAGGTCGAAGTTGAGGCCCGTGGCGCCGCTGGGCCGGTAGGCAAGCTCGTTGAAGGTCGGCGTCTCGAAGCCGCGGCCGGCCGCCGCATACACGTTCAACGTGTCGGTCACGTGGTAGACGACGCCCAGCACCGGGGTCGTGGCCGAGAACCGCGTCGATCCGCTGTCGTCGGGATTGTCGACCGTGATGAACCGGTCCCGCGACGAGAAGCGCACCTGTGAATGCCGCAGCCCGCCCGTGAGCGTCCAGCGCTCACTTTGCCACTGCGCCTGCGCGTACTGGTCGAAGCTGCGCACGCGGTTGTCCTCGTTGCGCCGCAGGTTGCCCATGACGCCGATCACGCCCGGCGCCGCTGGCAGCCCGAGGAAGTTCTCGTAGCCGCGCCGGTTCTCCTGCAGATCGTCGCCATAGAGGCCGGCGGTGAAGGTCACGGGATTGTCGGCCACCCGCGTGCGGGCGATCCACTGCGCATCGACGCCACGGTAGTCACGGTTCAAGGAGATGACGCCACCCGCGCTGGTGGGCGCAGCCTGGCTCGACGCCGGGATGGACTGGAATTGCTCGGTGGTGCGATGCCCCGTCCACGTGGTCAGCTTCAACGTGTGGACATCGTCGATGCGATGGTCCAGGATCACGCCGCCTTGCAACTGCTCCACGGACTTGCGCGTGTTGAAGTCCAGCGCCGCCTGCGTGGCCGCGCGCGGATCCGCCTCGAACTCCGCCCGCGTCAGGCCTAGCGGGTCCTGCACGTCGGGCATGGACACCCAGTTGCCGACCAAGGTGACCTTAGTGTCGCGCGTCGCGTCCAGGCGCACCTTGCCGTTGAAGCCATCGCGCTGCGCGGCGCTGTGTGCGCGATAGCCGTCGGTCTCGAAGTGGACGAAGCCCAGGTTCCAGTTCCAGGGACCTTGCGCGCCGGAGAAGCCCGCGTTCTGCCGTTGCACGCCATCGGCGCCGAAAGCGGTGCCCGCCTCC
>JAJNBO010000225.1 GCA_021156245.1 Ramlibacter sp.
CCCTGCCGCTGGCCCGCACCTTCGCGCAGGCCTTGCTCAAGCTGATGGCCTACAAGGACGAATACGAAGTGGCCCGCCTGTACACGGACGGCGCGTTCCTGCGTTCGTTGCAGCGCCAGTTCGAGGGCGACGTGGCGCTGGAGTTCTACATGGCGCCGCCGGTCCTGAGCCGCGGCAAGACGCCGCGCAAGGTACGCCTGGGCACGTGGATGCTGCCCGCGATGAAGCTGCTGGCGCAAGGGCGCCGCGTGCGTGGCACCTTCCTCGATGTGTTCGGCCGCACCGCCGAACGCCGGCTGGAACGCGCGCTGATCGACAGCTACCAGGAGCGGATCGACGCGCTGCTGCCCACGCTGAAGGCGGAGCGCCTGAAGACGGCCTGCGAGATCGCGGCGCTGCCGCTGTCCATGCGCGGCTTCGGGCACGTGAAGCTGGCCAACGTGGCGCTGGCGCGCGCCCGCGAAGCGGAACTGCTGCACCGCTTCGACCCGGAGGCTTATCCGCGGCCGGCGCCATCGCGCGCCGCGGGGCAGATCCGGGGCATCCGCGTCACGGCGCAAGCTTGAGGAACGGCGGCGTCGTTTCGCGAACCCGCCCTACGTCATTCCCGCGAAGGCGGGAAACCAGGGCTCCCGCATCGATTGGAAGCCGTGGATCCCCGCCTCCGCGGGGATGACGCTATCTAGGCGGAATGTTCAGCCCGCGCTGCACCGCCGGCCTTGCCACGAACGCATCGAGCACACGGTTCACCTCGGGAAAGGTGGAGAACTCGACGAGGTCCCCGGCGCCGTAGAACCCCACGAGGTTGCGCACCCACGGGAAGATCGCGATGTCGGCGATGCTGTAGTCGTCGCCCATCATCCAGCGGCGGCCCGCGAGGTGCTTTTCCAGCACGGCGAGCAGGCGCTTCGATTCCGCGACATAGCGGTCGCGGGGGCGCTTGTCCTCGTACTCCTTGCCGGCGAACTTGTGGAAGAAGCCGAGCTGGCCGAACATCGGCCCGATGCCGCCCATCTGGAACATCACCCACTGCAGCGTCTCGTAGCGGGCTGCGGTGTCCTGCGGCATCAGCTGGCCCGTCTTGCCGGCCAGGTACAAGAGGATGGCGCCCGATTCGAACAGCGCGAGCGGCTTGCCGCCGGGGCCGTGCGGATCCAGGATCGCCGGGATCTTGTTGTTGGGATTGAGCGAGAGGAATTCCGGCGAAGTCTGGTCGTTCGTCTCGAACGACACCTTGTGCACTTCGTAGGGCAGGCCCGTCTCCTCCAGCGCGATCGACACCTTCACCCCGTTCGGGGTAGGCAGCGAATAGAGCTGCAGGCGGTCCGGATGGAGCGCGGGCCACTTGCGGGTGATGGGGAAGGCGGAAAGGTCGGGCTTGGATGCTGGCATGGGCGGCAGTGTGGCAGCGATGCCGATTTCTTGCACAATCCCCCACCGGATGGCCACTCGCACGACAACAACGACACCAGCGGCCAGCGAGCTCAGGGCTGAACTGGCCGCCAGCACGCCCTGGCTCACCCGTGCCACCGCCTTCGCGCTGGTGGCCGCCCTGCTCCTGCTCATGCCCAGCTGGTACATGCTGGAGGTCTACGACCGCGCCGTCGGCAGCCGCAGCGAGGTGACGCTCGCCATGCTGACGGTGCTGCTGCTGGCGGCGCTGGTGGTCATGGAGGTGCTGGACTGGGTGGCCGGCCGCCTGCTGCACCACGCGGGGATGCGCTTCGAGCAGCGGCTGGCGCCGCGCGCCTTCGACGCCTGTTTCGGCGCCCGGCTGCGCGGCGTCTCCGCGGGCGCCCTGCAGCCGCTGCAGGACCTGCGCGCACTGCGGGACTTCTTTCCGGGCCCCGCCGTCCGGGCGGTGCTGGAAGCGCCGATCTCCCTGGTCTTCCTGCTGCTGGTGTTCGCGATCCACCCGCTGCTGGGCTGGGTGACGTTCGCCTGCGCCATCCTGCAGACCGCACTCGCGTGGATGAACGAGCGCACCACGAAGAAGCCGATGGTGGAGGCCGCGCGCGCCGCCCGCGAGGCACAGCTGCACGCCGACGCCACCGTCCGCAACGCCGAAGTGATCGAGGCCATGGGCATGCTGCCCGCCATCCAGCGCCGCTGGCGCGGCCGCCAGAGCGAGTTCCTGCGCCTGCAGGCCACGGCGTCGGACCGGGCCGGCACCTGGCAGTCGGCCACCAAGATGATCCAGATGCTGCTGGGCTCGGCCCTCATCGGCGTCGGCGCGTGGCTGCTGCTGCGCCAGCACCTGCAGGACGACGGCGCGCTGATGATCGTCGCCTCCATCCTCGGCGCGCGCGTGCTGTCGCCGCTGGTGCAACTGGTGGTGCAGTGGCGCGGCGTCATCGGTGCGCGTGACGCCTGGGGCCGGCTGGAGCAGGCGCTGGAAGCCGTGCCGGCGCGCCAGCAGGCAACGTCGCTGCCCGCGCCGACCGGCCGGTTCGCGGCCGAGGCCCTGACCGTGCCCGTCCCCGGCACCAGCAACCCGATCCTGCGCAACGTGAGCTTCGCGCTCTCGCCCGGTGAAGTGCTGGCCGTCATCGGCCCGTCCGCCGCCGGCAAGTCCACGCTCTCCCGCGCACTGATCGGCGTCTGGCCGTCCATGGGGGGCAAGGCGCGCCTCGACGGCGCGGACGTGTTCACCTGGGACAAGGCGGAACTCGGCGCGTACATCGGCTACCTGCCGCAGGGCGTGGAGTTGTTCGACGGCAGCGTGGCCGACAACATCGCCCGCTTCGGCACGCCCGACCTGCAGAAAGTGGAGGCGGCGGCGCGCAAGGTGGGCCTGCACGAATTGATCCTGGGGCTGCCGGAGGGTTACGACACGGAGATCGGCAGCGAGGGCGCCCGCCTCTCCGGCGGCCAGCGGCAGCGCCTGGCGCTCGCGCGCGCGCTGTACGGCGACCCGGTCTTCGTGGTGCTCGACGAGCCGAACGCCAGCCTGGACGAAGCGGGCGAAGCGGCGCTGGGGCAAGCCATCATCGACGCCAAGAAGCAGGGAACGACCTTCGTGATCATCACCCACCGCCGCAGCGTGCTGGCGGTGACCGACAAGCTGCTGGTGCTGCGCGATGGGCAGGTGCAGGCCTTCGGGCCGCGCGACGAAGTGCTCAAGGCGCTGCAGCGGCCGCCGCAGGGCACGCCGCCAGCCCGAGCGCCCGCGGGCGCTCCCCGCATCCAGCCCACGCCGGCCGGCGAGAAGCGCGCATGAACAGCAGCGAGCTGCGCAGCCGCGCCGAACACGGCCTCGGCCCCATCCTCTGGTCGTTCCGCAAGGAGTTCATTGCTGTTGGCGTGTTCAGCGGCATCGCCAACCTGCTGATGCTCACGCCCACCATCTACATGCTGCAGGTGTACGACCGCGTGCTGGTCAGCCAGAGCGAGCTGACCTTGCTGGCCGTGTCGCTGATCGCCCTGTTCATGTTCGTGCTGATGGCCTTCACGGAGTGGGTGCGCTCGCGGGTGCTGGTGCGCATCGGCCTGCGGTTGGACCAGCAGCTCGGCGGCCGCGTGTTTGCGGCCGGCTTCAACGCCTCCCTGGCCGCGACCGAGCAGACGCCGGCGCGGGCGGCGGCCGACATGCTGCAGGTGCGCCAGTTCCTCACCGGTCAAGGCGTGTTCGCCTTCTTCGACGCGCCCTGGATCCCCGTCTACCTGGCCGTCGCCTTCATCCTGCACCCGGTGCTGGGCCTCGTCGCGCTAGTGTTCGCGGGCGTCCAGGTGCTGCTCGCCTGGCTGGGCCACCAGCGCACCGCGGAGCCGGCGCAGCAGGCGACGCGCGCGGCGACGGACGCCAACATGTATCTGCAGGGCAAGTTGCGCCACGTGGAGACGCTCGAGGCCATGGGGATGCTGTCCGGGCTGCGCCGGCGCTGGCAGGAGCGCTACGCGGTCGCCGTGGGTCGCCACGCCAGGGCGCAGGACCTCGCGCAGAAGGTCGGCGCCGCCAGCAAGTTCGTCCGCTATGCGCAGCAGTCCCTGACGCTCGCGGCGGGCGCCATGCTGGTGATTGCCGGCGACCTCACGCCCGGCGCGATGATCGCCGCGAACCTGCTGGTGGCCCGCGCGCTCGCGCCGATCGACGCGATCGTGACGAACTGGCGCGAGTTCGTGCTGGCGCGCAGCGCGTACGCACGGCTGCGCTCCCTGCTCGACACGCATCCCGAGGAGCCGGCGGCGGGCCAGCGTCCCGCGCCCCAGGGCGAACTGCGCACGCGCAAGCTGGTCGCCACGGCGCCGCGGCGTGCCGCCCCCATCCTCAAGGGCGTGGACCTCGACATCCCCGCGGGCCACATGGTGGCCGTCGTCGGGCCTTCCGGCTCGGGCAAGAGCACCCTGGCGCGCTGCCTGATCGGCGTCTGGCCCGACACGCAGGGCGAGGTGCTCCTCGACGGGGAGCCGCTGGCGGGCTGGAGCCGCGCCGACCTCGGGCCCTTCGTCGGCTACGTGCCGCAGGACGTGGAACTGTTCGAGGGCACCATCGCCGAAAACATCGCCCGCATGGGGGAGCCCGATTCGCCGCAGGTGATTGCCGCAGCGCGCGCGACGGGACTGCACGAAGACATCCTGCGCCTGCCCAAGGGATACGACACGCCGATCGGCGATTCGGGCGGCGTCCTGTCGGCCGGGCAGCGCCAGCGGCTCGCACTGGCGCGCGCCTTGTACGGCGACCCGCCCATTGTGGTGCTCGACGAACCCAACGCCAGCCTGGACGAGGCGGGCGAGCGCGCGCTGGTGCTGGCCCTGCAGGAGCTGCGCCGGCGCCGGCGCACGGTGGTCCTGGTGACGCACCGGCATCCAGCGGTCCAGCTTGCCGACCTGGTCGTGGTTCTCCAGGATGGCACCGTGGCCGCCATGGGCAAGCCGCCAGCGCTTGCCGCTCCCGGAATGCCGCAGCCTCCCGCCCTTGGCGGCGGCACGCCGCAACCGGCCTGAGCCGCCGCCGCGTTATCCTGCCAACCGATGTTCCGTCTTTCTTCCAGCCAGCGGCCCGACCCGGCTTCCTCCCCCGCACCCGATGAACTGGCCGATCCGGCCGGGCCCGACGACGCGCGCCGCATCGTGCGCATCGGCCTCTGGGTGCTGGGCATCGGCTTCGGCGGCTTCCTCGCGTGGGCTGCCCTGGCCCCGCTGGACGAAGGCGTGGCCGCGCC
>JAJNBO010000226.1 GCA_021156245.1 Ramlibacter sp.
CCGGTGGAAGTCTGGGTCGGCAACTACGTGCTCATGGGCTACGGCGATGGCGCCGTCATGGGCGTGCCGGGCCATGACGAGCGCGACTTCGCCTTCGCCCTCAAGTACGACTTGCCGATCGTGCAGGTGGTGCACGTGGACGGCGAAACCTACGACTACCACCGCTGGCAGGACTGGTATGCCGACAAGGAGAACGGGGTCACGATCAACTCCGACATCTTCAGCGGCTTCAAGTACCAGGAGGCGGTGAACGCGGTGGCGCACCAGCTCGAGCTGAAAGGGCTGGGCGAGAAGAAGACCACCTGGCGCCTGCGCGACTGGGGCGTCAGCCGCCAGCGCTATTGGGGCACGCCGATCCCTATCATCCACTGCGACGTGCACGGCGCGGTGCCGGTCCCGGAGGACGACCTGCCCGTGGTGCTGCCGCAGGACTGCGTGCCGGACGGCAGCGGCAACCCGCTGAACAAGCGCGAGGACTTCCTGGCCTGCAGCTGCCCCGTGTGCGGCAAGCCGGCGCGGCGCGAGACGGACACGATGGACACCTTCGTGGACTCGTCCTGGTACTTCATGCGCTATTGCGACCCGAAGAACGACCAGGCGATGGTGGGCGCGGGCACCGACTACTGGATGCCCATGGACCAGTACATCGGCGGCATCGAGCACGCCATCCTGCACCTGCTCTATGCGCGCTTCTGGACCAAGGTGATGCGCGACCTCGGCTTGGTGAAGCTCGACGAGCCTTTCACCAAGCTGCTGACGCAGGGCATGGTGCTGAACGAGGCCTTCTCGCGCACGACCACGGGCAAGCAGTACTTCTGGGCGCACGAGCTCGACATCGAGCGCGACGAGCACGCGAAGGTGATCTCGGCCAAGGCCAGGTCCGACGGCCAGCCCGTGCTGTACGAGGGCTGGACCACGATGTCCAAGTCCAAGAACAACGGCGTCGACCCGCAGGACCTGATCGAGAAGTACGGCGCCGACACGGCGCGCCTGTACACGATGTTCACCGCGCCGCCGGAAGCGACGCTCGAGTGGAACGACGCCGCGCTGGAGGGGAGCTACCGCTTCCTGCGCCGGGTGTGGAACTTCGGCGCGAAGCTGGGCGCCGGCACGGACACCGGGGCGGCGAACTACGGCAAGGCCGCGCAGGCGTTGCGCCGCGAGATCCACACCGTGCTGCGGCAGGTGGACTATGACTACCAGCGCATGCAGTACAACACCGTCGTCTCCGGCGCCATGAAGATGCTCAACGCGCTGGAGGACTTCAAGGCACCCGGGGAGCCCGGCGCCGACGCCGCCCTGCGCGAGGGCTTCGGCATCCTGCTGCGTTCGCTGTATCCGGCCACGCCGCACGTCGCGCACACGCTCTGGAACGAGCTGGGCTATGACAAGGCGCACGGCGCGCTGCTGGATGCGCCCTGGCCGAAGGTGGACGAAGCGGCGCTGCAGCAGGACGAGGTCGAACTCGTGCTGCAGGTCAACGGCAAGCATCGGGGTTCCATCCTCGTGCCGGCCGGCGCGGACAAGGGCGAGATCGAGAAGATCGCCGTGGCCAGCGAAGCCTTCACCAAGTTCGCGGCCGGCGCGTCGGCCAAGAAGGTGATCGTGGTGCCGGGGCGGCTCGTGAACGTGGTGATCTGATGATGCAACGCCGCCTGCTCATCGCCACGGGCGCCGCCTCGCTGCTGGTTGGTTGCGGCTTCCAGCTGCGGCAGGCGCCGCAGTTCGCCTTCGACACCATCGTGATCAACGCGCCCACGACGTCGCCGCTGGCCGCGGAGCTGCGCAGGACGCTGGACCGCGACGGCAAGGTGCGCGTGGTCACCGGCACGCTCGCTCCGGCGGCTCCGCCCGCGGGCGCGGCCTCGGCGCCGCTGGCCGCGCCCGTGGTCATCCCGGGCCAGGTCATCTTCGACCTGCTGCAGGAGCAGCGCGAGAAGGTGGTCGTCGGCCTCAACGCCAGCGGCCAGGTGCGCGAATACCAGCTGCGTTCGCGCATCCACTTCCGCGTGCGCACGACGCTCTCGCGCGAGCTCATCCCCGACACCGAGCTGGTGCAGCAGCGCGACATCAGCTTCAGCGAAACCGCGGTGCTGGCGAAGGAGTCCGAAGAGGTTCTGCTGTATCGCGACATGCAGTCGGACCTCGTGCAGCAACTCATGCGCCGGCTGGCCGCCCTCAAGGCGATCTAGGCACCGGCGTCGTCCTACAGCCGGGCCACGGCACGGGTGTCACGCTTGGGCTTCCACTCCCGGGAGGCCGAGCCATGGACGCCCAGCGCGACAACACCCAGAGCTTCATCGCCAAGGAAGGGCGCTACGGCGCGCGCAACTATGCGCCCGTGCCCGTGGTGGTGGACCATGCGAAGGATTGCCTCGTGTGGGATGTCGATGGCAAGGAGTACATCGACATGATGAGCGCTTACTCGTCGGTGAGCCATGGGCACCTGCATCCGCGCATCGTCGCGGCAGCGCACCGGCAGCTCGAGAGAGTTGCGGTCACCTCGCGCGCCTATTACGGCACCACGCTGGGCCCGCTGCTGGAGAAGCTGAGCCAGCTCACCGGCTTCGAGCGCGCCTTGCCGATGAACACCGGGGCCGAGGCCGTGGAGACCGCCATCAAGTGCGCGCGGCGCTGGGGTTACCGCGTCAAGGGCATTCCGGACGGTCGCCAGCGCATCCTGGTGGCGCGCGGCAACTTCCATGGGCGCACCAGCACCATCATCGGTTTCTCCAGCGAGCAGGAGTACCGTGCCGGCTTCGGCCCGTTCGACGGAGGCTTCCAGCACTTCGACTACGGCGACATGGACAGCCTGAAGTCCGCCGCGACCCCGGACACCTGCGCCGTGCTGATCGAGCCGATCCAGGGCGAGGCCGGCGTGCTGGTGCCGCCGCGCGGATTCTTCCAGCAACTGCGAACCTGGTGCACGGAACACCAGGTCCTGCTGATCGATGACGAGGTGCAGGCCGGCCTCGGCCGGACGGGCAAGTGGTTCGCCTTCGAGCACGAAGGCATCCGGCCGGACGCGCTGATCCTCGGCAAGGCGCTGGGTGCGGGGCTGCTGCCGGTCAGCGCGTTCTGCGCCGACGAGGACGTGATGCAGGTGTTCAGCCCCAACAGCCATGGCTCCACCTTCGGTGGCAATGCGCTGGCCGCGGCCGTGGCGCTGGAGGGCCTGAAAGTCCTGGAGGAGGAAGGCCTGGTGGCGGATTGCGCGGCGAAGGGCGAGCACCTCTTCCGCCGCCTGCGCGAAGTGCAGGCCGAAGTGAAGCCGCTGATCCGGGACGTGCGCGGGCGCGGGCTGTGGATCGGCGTGGACATCGAGCCCTCGTGCGCCACCGCCCGCGAGCTGGTCGAACGGCTGGCCGCGAATGGGGTGCTGTCCAAGGAGACGCACGACACCGTGATCCGCTTCGCGCCGCCCCTGACCATCAGCCACGAATTGATGGACCGGGCGGTGGAGATCTTCCGCCGGGTGGCGCGCGAGAAGTGCGACGCGCTGGGCCTCGCCCCTTCCGTCATTCCCGCGTAGGCGGGATTCCAGGGCGCCCTGGTGCCCTGCCTTCGCGGGGATGACGGATGACTGGCTAAACTGCCGGCATGCAGCTCGCTCCCGCCCAGCTCTCCCCGCACCTGCAGCGCGGCTTGCGGCCGCTGTACATGCTGCACGGCGACGAGCCGCTGCTGGTGCAGGAGGCCGCGGATGCGATCCGTTCGGTGGCGCGCACGCAGGGCTACACGGAGCGCACGGTCCATACGGTGGCGGGCGCGCACTTCGACTGGAGTGCCGTGCTGGCGGCCGGCGGGTCGCTGAGCCTGTTCGCGGACAAGCAGATCGTCGAGATCCGCATCCCCTCCGGCAAGCCGGGCAAGGAGGGCAGCACCGCCTTGCAGCAGGTGGCGGACGGCGCCGCCGGCAACGACAGCACGCTCACGCTGGTGCTGCTGCCCAAGCTGGATTTCCAGACCAAGAAGACCGCGTGGTTCGCCGCCCTCGAGGGCGCAGGCGTTGCGATCGAGGTGCAGCCGGTGGAGCGCGGTGCACTGCCGCAATGGATCACGCAGCGGCTGGCGCAGAACCACCAGCGCGTCGCCGGTGGCGAAGAGGGCCAGCGCACGCTGCAGTTCTTTGCCGACCGCGTGGAGGGCAACCTGCTCGCCGCCCACCAGGAGATCCAGAAGCTGGCGCTGCTGTATCCCGCCGGCGAACTGGCTTTCGAGCAGGTTGAAAGCGCCGTGCTCAATGTGGCACGCTACGACGTCTTCAAGTTGTCCGAGGCGGTGCTGGCCGGCCAGGCGGCGCGCGTGCAGCGCATGCTGGACGGCCTGCAGGCCGAAGGCGAGGCCGAAGTGCTGGTGCACTACACCTTGTCGGAGGACATCCGTGCCCTGAAGCGGGTGAAGGACGCGATCGCCGCCGGACGGCCGCTGCCCATGGCCCTGCGCGAGCAGCGGGTGTGGGGCGTGAAGGAGAAGCTGTACGAGCGGGTCCTGCCGCGCCTGAGCGCGACGGCGCTGGACAACCTGCTGAACGCCGCCCATGTCGTCGACGGCATCGTCAAGGGCCTGAAGGCGCCCGGCTGGCCGACCAATGGCTGGCAGGCGCTGCACCGCTTGGCCATGGACCTGTGCCTGGCCGCTTCCCCTTCCCCCGCTGGGGGAGGGCGGGGAGGGGGCGCTCGCGGCTAGCGCCCCGCCTAACCCGTCCCTAAGACGGGCAGGGGATAATCCGGACATGAACGCGCTGAACATCGCCGAACACATGGCTTCCCTGGGCCTGCAGGCCCGGGAGGCGTCGGCGCGCATGGCATCGGCGACCGCGGCGGAGAAGAGCCGAGCGCTCACCGCCCTGGCAGGGCTGCTGCGCGGCAGCGTCCAGGCGCTGCAGGCGGACAACGCCAGGGACATCGAGCGCGCCACGGCCGCCGGCCTGGCCGCGCCCATGGTCGACCGGCTCAAGCTCACGTCCAGGATCATCGAGACGCTGGCGGTCGGCTGCGAGCAATTGGCCGTGATGCCGGACATCATCGGCGAAGTGATCGGCATGAAGCAGCAGCCCAGCGGCATCCGCGTGGGCCAGATGCGCGTGCCGCTCGGCGTGTTCGGCATGATCTTCGAGAGCCGCCCGAACGTG
>JAJNBO010000227.1 GCA_021156245.1 Ramlibacter sp.
ATCGGTTTGCTCAGGACCTGCGCGGCCTGGTACTTGAGGTCCGCGCTGTCGATGAAGTTCTGCTGTATCCGTTGCTCGAGCATCTCTTGATGATACCGCCGGGCCTGCGAGCGAGAAATGTAGGGTTCCTGCAAGCTTCGGTGAACCCTTCGTTACCTGCGCAATGGGAGTGTTGCGCCTCAAGGGTTCGGTGTAGTCCTCTTCGGACGCGGAGGCGGACGTGACCCGACACGAGGTCCCGCGTGGAACTGACTTCGCCAACGTCGTGGCTCACTATTCTGAACACCGCTGGCTTAGATGCCCGCTGTTTTCAAGTTCCACAAATCAAGTTCTAGGAGAAGTTGCAATGGCTGTTATGAAAAAAATCGCTGGTCTGGTCGCCGGTGTGTCCGCCGTGGCCGTGATCGGCGCTGCCGTGGCCCAGGGGATCCCCCCGAATCCCTTCGTCACCAACCACGCCCTGGGCGCCGGCCAGCAAAGCTCGCACCTGACCTCCATGGGTGAAACCGGTGTTCCCGGCCTGATCGACCAGGTGCAGACCGCCCAGGTCACCACGGTGCAGGAAGTGGCCCGGGCTCCGGAACCCGCTCCGGTCGTGGCGCAGGCCCCCGCTCCCGCCGCCCCGGTGGTGGAGCAGCAGCAGATGGGCGCCGCCCCGGCGCCTGCCGAGCCGACCCCGATGGCTCCGAAGGCCGACCGCAACTAAGCATTGCGTTTCTCGCTGGGGCTTGCCCGCGGGCGGGCCTCAGCCAGCATCGAAGGCGGCGCGCATCCACTGGATGCCGCCGCCTTCCATGCTGATGACGTCGAAACGGCATGGCGGGGGCTGCGGCACCCGCATCAGGAAGTGGCGCGCCGCGAAGACGATGCGGCGCTGCTTGACGATCCCCACGCTGCCCGCGGCGCCTCCGTGCGAGGCGCTGGCGCGCTTGCGCACCTCGACGAACACCAGCGTGCCGTCGGCCTCGCGCATCACCAGGTCGATCTCGCCGCCGCCGCGCCCGGGCGTCCGATAATTGCGCGCGACGAGCCGCAACCCGTGGCCCCGCAGGTAGGTGAGCGCGCGGTTTTCGGCCGCGTCGCCTTCGGCTTTGGTCGTCATGCCTGCCCCTCGAAGGAGTCCGATTGACCGCTTCCTTTGCCCCTGCGCTGGCCGCGGCCCGCGATGCAGCGGCTGCGCAGCATTATCCGCAGCAGGCGCTGTTCGTGATCGCCACGCCCATCGGCAACCTCGCGGACATCACGTTGCGGGCCCTGCACGTCCTCCAACTGGTGGATGCCGTCGCGTGCGAGGACACCCGGCACACGCAGGCCTTGCTGCGCGCGTACGGGATCGAGAAACCCACGCTGGCGGTCCACCAGCACAACGAGGCGGAAGCCGCGCAGGAAGTCGTGCGCCGGTTGCAGGCCGGGCAGCGCATCGCCTATGCCAGCGACGCGGGGACGCCCGGTGTCAGCGATCCCGGCGCACGGCTGGTCGCCGCCGCTCGCGCGGCCGGTTGCGCGGTGGTGCCCTTGCCGGGCGCGAGCAGCGTGACGGCGATCGTCAGTGCGGCGGGCGCGGCAGGAGACGACGGCGGCTTCGTGTTCCTCGGCTTCCTGCCAACGAAAAGCGGCGAACGGCAGCTAGCGGTCGAATCGTTGCGCAATGAAAGCCGTGCGGTGGTGCTGCTGGAGGCGCCGCACCGCATCGCGGCGGTGGCCGAGGCGCTGGCGGTGCTCGGTGAGCGCGCGATCACCGTCGGGCGCGAACTGACGAAGCAGTTCGAGGAAATCGCCACCGTCCCCTGCGCGGGGCTGCCGCAGTGGCTGCAGGGCTCGCCGCAGAGGCTGCGTGGGGAGTTCGCGCTGCTGCTGCATGGAACGCCCGTGGTGGCCGATGAGGCAGCGCCGAAGCGGGTGTTGCAGTTGCTGCTGGCGGAGTTGCCGGTGAAGACGGCCGTGAAGCTCGCCGCGGAGATCACCGGCGCGCCGCGCAACGGCTTGTATGAGGCGGCGCTGGCGTTGAAGGGCGAAAGCCCGGCCTAGACCACCAGCGGATCCACGTCCACCGCCCAGCGGATCAAGCCCTTCATCCGCAAGCCCTGCAGCACCGGCTGCCACGCCGACAGGAATGCCTGCAGCGCGGGGCGCGAGCCGCTTTCCAGCAGGAGCTGCGCCCGCTCCACGTTCGCCACGCGCTGCACGCCCATCGGCACCGGCGCATACACGACCACGTGGCCGTTGCCGTCCAGCCCGCTCGCCTCGTTCGCCGCAGCCTGCAGGAACGCCTGCGCGACCTCCTGCGTGCGGGCTTCGGCGCGCAGCAGCGCCTGGAAGGCGAAAGGCGGCATCGCGGCCTGGCGTCGCTCGGCGAGCTGCTGTTCCGCGAAGGCGGGGAAGTCGTGCTTCTTCAAAGCGACGAACAGCGGATGGTCCGGGTTGAAGGTCTGCACCCACATCTCGCTGGCCGCCGAGTGCGCCGCATCCCGGCCCGCGCGGCCCGCCGCCTGCATCAACAGGCTGAAAAGTCGCTCGGGCGCGCGGAAGTCGCTGGAGAACAGCGCCCCGTCGGGATTGACGGCCGCCACCAGCGTGATGCTGCGGAAATCATGGCCCTTGGTCACCATCTGCGTGCCCACCAGCACGTCGACTTCCCCGGAATGCACCTGGGCGAGCTGCTGCTCCAGCGCGCCCTTCAGCCGCGTGCTGTCCGCGTCCATGCGCGCGATGCGCACCGGCGTGCCGTCCGGCCGCCGCGCGTCGGCCAGCAGTTCGGCGAGCTGTTCCTCCAGCCGCTCGGTGCCGCGGCCCACGGGCGCGATGTCCACGTTGCCGCACTTCGGACAGGTGCGCGGCACGCGCTCGGTGTAGCCGCAGTGGTGGCAGCGCAGGGTGCGGTCGATCTTGTGGAAGACGCGGAAGGCGCTGCAATGGCTGCATTCGCTGCGCCAGTCGCACGCGCCGCACGCCAGCACGGGCGCATACCCGCGCCGGTTGAGGAACACCAGTGACTGTTCGCCGCGTGCGATGCGCGCCTGGATCGCCGCCAGCAGCGGCGCCGAGAACAGCGTGCCGCGCGGCTGGTGGTTCATGTTGACGACGCGCACGGCAGGCAATGCGCCGGCGCCGACCCGGTTCGGCATCTCCAGGCAGCGGTAGCGGCCGCGTTCGCAGGCGTGCCAGCTTTCCAGCGACGGCGTGGCCGATCCCAGCACCACCTTCACACCTTCCAGGTGGCCGCGGTAGACGGCCAGGTCGCGGGCCGAATAGCGGGCCCCTTCCTGCTGCTTGTAGCTGGGGTCGTGTTCCTCGTCCACGACGATCAGCCCCAGCTTCGGCAGCGATGCGAAAACAGCCATGCGCGTGCCGAGCACGATGCGCGCCGCGCCCGCGTGCGCCGCGATCCAGCTGCGCAGGCGTTGCGGATGCGTCATCCCGCTGTGAAGGGCGACCACGGCGTCCGTCCCGAAGCGCTCGACGAAGCGGGCCTGCAACTGCGGGGTGAGATTGATTTCCGGCACCAGCACCAAGGCTTGCGCCTGCGGATCGCGCGCGAACAAGGCTTCCACGGCCCGCAGGTAGACCTCGGTCTTGCCGCTGCCGGTGGCGCCGAACAGCAGGAAAGGCCCGGCCTCGGCCTCGATGGCCTGCAGCGCGGCCTGCTGGTCCGCCATGAGTTCAGGCCGTTGCGGTTCGGGCGGGGTGGCCGCCGCCGCGGCTGCCCGCTTGAGCCGGCGGGCCAGCTGGACCGCGTCGAGCTCGCGCAACTGCGGCGGCAAGGCGGCGAGCGCCACTTCGCCCAGGCTGCGCTGGTAATAGCCGGCCGCGAAACCGACGAGCTGGCGCCAGTGCGATGACAGGGGCGGCAGCCCCTCCAGGACGCCGCCCACGGCCTTCAGCTCGGCAGCTGTGCCCTCTCCTCCGGGGGCATCCCACACGACGCCGCAGACCTCCCGCTTGCCGAGAGGCACGCGCACCAGGCTGCCCGGTGGAAGTGGCAACTCACTGGCATAGCTCAGGGGCTCGCTCAGGGAGCTGTGTGCCGGCGTCGGCACCACGACGTGGATGATCTGGCTCATCCGTGTGCGAGCTTAGGAAGGCTGCTTAAGCCTGCATCGCGAAAACCCGGGTAAGTCCTTGATTCCACAGCAGTTTGTACGGGACGCTTTTTCTTGTGGATAAGTTTGGGGATAGAGGCCCCTTCGCGCCCCGGCGGGCTTGACAGATCAAGGAGTTGCGGCGTTGTCACCAGAATCTGCGTCCAAACGCATCTTCAACAAAATCAAGGACTTACGTGCGCTACTGTTTTTGGAGCGCAGGAGCGGCCCCCATCCGGTCTGTAAAGCCCCGCAAGCCGGTTTTTGTGCATAAGTCAAGGCGCGAGTCCCCGTTCCTGTCCTGTGTCAGCTAGGGAACATCCCGATGCGAACGGCTCACGCCGCGTTCAAGCCGGTCCGCATGTGCGTGGAATGCGAATGCACCGCCTCGACCAGCGCACGCACGTTGTCTGGTGGCGTGTGCTGGCTGATCCCGTGGCCGAGATTGAAGATGTGGGTGGGACCTAGCCCGGTGCCTGCGTGAGGGCGTCCGAAATCGTCGAGGACCTTTCGCGCTTCGGCTGCCACCTGCTCCGGCGCAGCGAACAACACGGCCGGGTCGAGGTTGCCTTGCAGCGCTTTCGTGCCACCCACCAGCGCGCGCGCCCTCGCAAGGCTCACCGTCCAGTCGACGCCCAGCACGTCGCAGTCGAGGCCTCCCATCTGGTCCAGCCACAAGCCGCCGCCCTTGGTGAACACGATGCGGGGAATGACATCCCCGCCGTCACCCGTGCGCTTGAGCTTGGCCAGCACGGACGCCGTGTACGCCAGGCTGAACTCCCGGAAAGCGCGATCCGCCAGCGCGCCGCCCCAGCTGTCGAAGACCATCACCGCCTGCGCGCCGGCATCGATCTGCGCATTGAGGTAGGCGGCCACCGCTTCGGCGTTGGTCGCCAGGATGCGGTGCATCAGGTCGGGCCGACTGTACAGCATGCTCTTGACGGTGCGCCAGTCGTCCTTCGAACCGCTGCCCTCGACCATGTAGCAGGCCAGCGTCCAGGGGCTGCCGGAAAAACCGATCAGGGGGACGCGGCCGTTCAGCGCGGGCACGCGCAAGGCCGAAACCGCGGCTTCATCCCTGAGCGGGCGCGCCAGCTTCGGGCCTTCGCCCTCCGCGAAACTGAGGCCCAGCCCCATCGCGTCGGGCACGGTGAGGATGTCGGAAAACAGGATCGCCGCGTCGAGGTCGAAGCGGTCGAGCGGCTGCAGCGTCACCTCCGTGGCGTACTGCACGTTGGTGGCCAGCCCCATGAAGCTGCCGGCCCGCGCGCGGGTGGCCTTGTACTCCGGCAGGTAGCGGCCGGCCTGGCGCATCAGCCAGAGCGGCGTGTAAGGCGTCGCCTGGCGCAGGCAGGCGCGCAGGAAAGTGTCGTTGGTGAGCGGGGGAAATGCCATCGGGCGTGATTGTCGCAGGCCCTATGATCCGGCTCCTGGAGCAGGCATGGACGGCACTTTCGAGCAGGCACGGGCATTTTTCCTGGAGGGCGTGGGTCACTACGAGGCCGGGCGCTGGCTGCAGGCGGAGCAGAAGTTCGCCGCCTCGCTGTCGCTGGCGCCGGGGCGGCCGTCCGTGCTGACCAACCTGGGCGCCGTCCTGATCAAGCTGGGCCGGCCGGACGAGGCGCTGTCACTGCTGCAGGAAGCGGTGCGGCTGGAGCCGGACAACCCCGAGGCGCTGGGGCATTGCGGGACGGCGCTGGCCGAACTCGGCGTGCCGGCGCAGGCGCTGCAGATGTTCGACCGCGCCCTTGCGCGCGATTCCGGCAATGCGACGATCTGGCGCTTGCGCGGCACCGTGCTCAAGGAGCTGGGCAACCTCGACGGCGCCGCCGGGTCGTTTCGCGAAGCGCTCGCGCGCGGCGGCGACCCCGAACTGCTGCACTACTACCTGGCGGGCCTCGACGCCGGGGAGCCCCCGCGCAAGGCTCCGCGCGCCTACGTGGAGACGCTGTTCGACAACTACGCGCCGCACTTCGACGCGCACCTCGTCTCGTCGCTGCACTACGACGCACCGCCGGTGCTGGTGGACCGCCTGGCCGCCACGGGCCGGCGCTTCGCCCACGCGCTGGACCTGGGCTGCGGCACGGGGCTGTGCGGCCGCTCCCTGCGGCCGATCGCCGACCGGCTGACGGGCGTCGACCTGTCCGCCAACATGCTCGACAAGGCCCAGGAACTAAGCATCTACGACGACCTGCAGCACGGCGACATCGTCGAGTTCATGCGCCGGGCGACCGAGACCTACGACCTCGTGGTGGCGGCCGACGTCTTCGTCTACGTCGGCGCGCTGGACGACGTCTTCGCGCATGCGGCGAAGTGCATGGCGCTCGGCGGCCGGCTGGCGTTCACCGTCGAGGAAGCGCTGGGGGACGAACTGGAGCTGCGACCGAGCCTGCGCTACGCGCATTCGGAAGCCGGGCTGCGCCGGCTCGCGGAGGCCAACGGATTCCGCGTCGCCGCGCTGGAGCGCCGCCCGGTGCGCGAGGACCAGCGGCAACCGATCCCGGGGCTGTTCGCGTGGCTGGAGAAGGTGTAGCGATGCCGGGGTGCGCGTAGCGAACCCGCCTGCGGCATCACGCGACGGCCCTTCGCAGCGCCTGGTCCACGTCCCACAGGATGTCCTCGACATCCTCGATGCCCACCGACAGACGGACCATGTCCGGCCGCACGCCGGCACGGGCCAGTTCCTCTTCATCGAGCTGGCGGTGCGTGGTGGACGCCGGGTGGATCACCAGCGTCTTGGCGTCGCCGATGTTCGCCAGGTGGCTCAGGAACTCGCACGCATCGATGAACCGTTCGCCGGCCTTCACCGGGTCGGGCGCGCGGATGCCGAAGGTGAGGATGCCCGAGGCGCCCGGCTTGCCGTCGATGGAACGGAACTGCTTCTTCGCCAGCGCGTGGTGCGCCGAGCCTTCCAGTCCCGGGTAGTTCACCCAGCCTACCAGCGGATGGTCGCTGAGGAATTCGGCGACCCGGCGGGCATTGCGGCAATGCGCCTGCATGCGCAGGTGCAGGGTCTCGATACCCTGCAGGATCAGCCATGCATTCAGCGGCGAGAGCGCGGCGCCGAACGTGCGGTTCACCTCCATGCGCGCCTTCATCGTGTAGCCGAAGTCGCCGAAGGTCTCGTAGAACTTCACCCCGTG
>JAJNBO010000228.1 GCA_021156245.1 Ramlibacter sp.
CGCGTGCGCCATGTGCTGCGCGTGCTGCATGTCCGCGTCGGTCGGCTCGCTGCGCAGGCCCGGCTCGTGCACCAGGCGCCAGAGCAGGCGGTAAAGCAGCGCGAAGCGCTCCGGATCCCGATGCAGCACCACGAACTCGCACAGGCGCGTGAACGACGCGGGCACGATGGCGGTGGCGGCGCGTGCCACGTTGCGCGGGCGGCTCGCCAGCGGCGATTGCGGATTCGTGAATTCGGCCGGGGCTTCCATTTGCCATTCCACCACTTCCGGCGGAACCTGGTGCGCGAGAAGCTGGCGGGCTTCCGACCGGAAACCCGCAAGATCGGTTTGGCCTACCAGTCGTGCCGAGGTACTGCTGTTGGTTTCCATGGCCGCATTGTCTGGAATAAGTGCGTCGCCGGGGCCTCTAAGTATGCAATTGCTTCACGCCGCGGGCGCGTGTCGCCTGGTCCTTACCTCGACCTTGAGATACAGCAGGGCACCCACCACCAGGGGAGTGATGTAGAAGAGCGCGCGATAGGCCAGCAACGCGCCCAGCAGCTGGTGCTCGGCAATGCGGTGCGACAGCAGTGCGATGAACACGGCCTCGATGACGCCCAGGCCGCCGGGGATGTGCGTGACGACGCCTGCGATGGCGGCGATCAGCAGCACCTGCAGTGCCGTCGCATATTCCACCTGTCCCTGCAGCAGCATCCAGGGCACGGCCGCCATGGTGAGCCAGTGCACCGAGGAGATGCTGAGCTGGGCGAGCGCCATCCTCAAGCTGGGCAGTTCGATCTCGTGCCCGCGCACCGTCCAGCTGCGCCGCCTGGAAAACGCGCAGGAGCCGAGATACACCACCGAGAAGGCCAGCAGCCCCACGCCCAGCAGCCGGAGTCCCTCGTGATCGAGCTTCCAGTGCGGGGGCAGCTGCATCGGCGCGATGGTGAACACCAGGCCCGCCAGCAGGATGTAGCCCAGCCAGTTGGTGATCATCGACAGCGTGACGATGCGCGTGATGTTGGAGTAGCGCACGCCCAGCTTCGAGTACAGCCGGTACCGAAAGCCGATGCCGCCCACGAGCGAGCCGAGATTGAGGTTGAACGCATAGCTGATGAAGCTGATCTGCATCACCTTGCGCTTGGCCAGCCGATGCCCCGTGTAGTGGCGCCCCACCAGGTCCATCAGGCTGTACACGGCGTGGCTGATGGCGGCGAGGGCGAACGCCATGAGCAGCACGTCGCGCGGCAGCTCCAGCACACTCTGCTTCACCTCGCCCCAGTCCACGTTGCGCGCATAGCGCACCAGGAGCGCGCCCACCACCAGCACGAAAGCGATGCCGAGGATGCGCTTGATCCACGGCCACCACGGATGCTTGCGCATCAACCCTTCTCCTTGGTGGCCCCGGCAAACGCCGGCAGCACCGGCTTGCCCACGCTCGGCGCGGCGGGCAGGAGACGCGGCACGTGGCGTGGCAGCCACTGCGCCCAGCTCGGGTAGTAGCGGGTGAAGTGATAGGCCAGGAAGCTTTGCAGCAGCGGCCAGCCCTTCAGCTCGCCGAGCGCCTGCTCGGTGACCTGGTTGCAGGCATTGCACATCAGCTTCTCGAGATTGGAGGCGAGCGTCTGCGTGAAGGCACGGTCGCGGATGATGACGTTCGCCTCGAGGTTGAACGACAGGCTCATGGGGTCCAGGTTGCTGGAGCCCACCGTGCACCACTCGTCGTCCATGACCGCCACCTTGCCGTGCAGCGGCCGCTCGCAGTACTCGTAGATGCGGACGCCGGCGCGCAGCAGGTAGTGGTACAGCATGCCGGCGGCGGTCTTGACGAAGGGCATGTCGGGCTGGCCCTGCAGGATCAGCCGCACGTCGACGCCGCGCTTGGCCGCGCGCTTGAGTTCGCGGATGAAGCGGTAGCCCGGGAAGAAGTAGGCGTTGGCGATGACGATGCGCTTCTTGGCCGAGCGGATGGCGATGCGGTAGTGCCGCTCGATGTCGTTCATGTGGCGCCGGTTGTCGCGCACCACGAACATCGCTTCGGCGCTCCCCGCCGCAGGCAACTGGTCGGGCGCGGCGCGGAACTGCTTGCGCGAACGCCACCACTGGCGCTTTTCGCGCTGGTAGCGCTGTCCTTCGGCGAGGGCGGCGTGGCAGAAGCGGTGGATCTCGGCCACCAGCGGACCGTGGATCTCCACGGCGTAATCCTGCTTCGCCTCCGGGCCGTAGTCGGCCAGGTGGTCGGCCGAGTAGTTGATGCCCCCGACGAAGGCGACCTCGCGGTCGATCACCGCGATCTTGCGGTGCATGCGCCGCAGCAGGTGCGGCCGCAGCCCGAAGGGGCGCGGGCCGGGGTTGAACGAGTGGACGCGCACGCCGGCTTCGCGCAGCGCGCCGAGGTAGTGTTCCGACAGGTCGGGCGAGCCCCAGTCGTCGATGGTGATGTCGACCTGGGCGCCACGGCGCGCGGCGGCGATCAGCGCCTCCTGCAGCTGCAGGCCGACCTTGTCCTCGAACAGGATGAAGGTCTCGACGACCACTTCGCGCCTTGCGTTGGCGATGCGTGCGAACACGCGCGGGAAGAACTCTTCGCCGTTCTCGAGCAAGGTGAAGTCGTTACCGGGGATCCAGCGCTTTTCCATGGCCATCTCACACGTGGATTTCGGCCGCCAGGGGAGCGTGGTCGGAGAGATGGGACCACGGCTTGCGCGGCAGCACGACGGGCAGGTGCACCGAGCAGTTGCGCACGTAGATGCGGTCCAGCGACAGCACCGGGAAGATGGCGGGGAAGGTCTTGGCCGGCTCGCCGTACGCCGTGACGAAGATCTCGCGCAGGCCGGCGCCGTTCCACAGGATGTCGTTGGCACGGCGGCGCCAGTCGTTGAAGTCGCCGGCCACGATCAGCGGCGCGTCGGACGGGATCTCGGTGTGCGTGATCTTGCACAGCAGCTCCAGCTGCTGCTGCCGGTGCGACTCCGCCAGGCCCAGGTGGACGCAGATGACGTGGATCGGCTTGTCGCAGCCGGGCACGTTGAGCTCGCAGTGGAGCAGCCCGCGCTTTTCCGGACCGGCCACCGACACGTCGTGGTTCTGGTGCTGCACGATCGGGAACTTGGACATGACGGCGTTGCCATGGTGCCCCTTGGGATAGACCATGTTGCGGCCGTAGGCGAACTGCGGCCAGATGCTGTCCGCCAGGAATTCGTACTGCCCGGCGTCCGGCCAATCCTCCAGCCGCTTGCCGTGCACGTCGTGCATGCCCAGCACCTCCTGCATGAACACGATGTCCGCGCCCACCTTGCGGACTGCGTCGCGCAGCTCGGGCAGGATGAAGCGCCGGTTGAAGAAGGTGAATCCCTTGTGGATGTTGACCGTCATCACGGTCAGCTGCAGCGTCTTGGTCTGCTGCTCGGCCGCCGGGGACAGGGGCTGGCTCAGATCGCTCATGCTCTGGTGTGTTCGTTCTGGTGAGGGCACAGTTGTAAGAGGCACCCCGCCGGCCAACCGTAGGACGTCGAGCCAAGTTCTTGTGGCAGCGCGCCATCGGGTGGGGTGCTGTAGGACAGGATCCGGCGCCGGTGCGGGACTTTGCCGGCGCGGGCTGTCGGTGCAGAGCCATTTTTCGAAGTGTTTGCGGCGGGTACGGCTGAGGCTCGACCGGGGCGCGGGACTCGCCAGCAAACTTGCCGGCATGAAGAAGAAGACTCTCGCCAGGACGCTGGCCACCGTCCTCCTCGCCGGCGCCGCGGGCGGCGCCGCCGGCTTCGACCTGCGTCCCGACGGCATCGCCGTGCAGGGCAGCCTGGGCACGCACGACACCTGGATGGCGGGCGCGGCCGTGATGTGGGATTGGGACTGGGAGGTCTTGCGGCGCAAGGCGGAACTCACCGCCCACACCGAGCTGTTCGTCAACCACTGGCGCGCGGACGGCGTGGCCGGCGGGCGCGATTCGTTCACCCAGATGGGCGTGCTGCCCACGCTGCGCTTCAACCTGTCGCAGGGGCGTTCCCCCTGGTACCTGGAGATCGGCGTGGGGGCGAGCTGGATGGACCGCCGCTTCGAGACCGACGAACGCAGCTTCAGCACGCGCTTCAACTTCTATGACGTGCTGGGCGCCGGCTATGTGTTCGGTGAGCGCCGCCAGAACGAGCTGGGCCTGCGCTTCATCCACGTCTCCAACGCCGGCATCAAGAAGCCGAATCCCGGGCAGGACTTCCTGCAGCTGCGCTACCTCGCGCGCTTCTGAGCTTCCTGTTGCTGATCCATTGGCTAGCGGCCCGCGAGGCCGGTCCTACGGGCATGGCCGGGCGCGTCCGATAGGCATGGCGAACGATCGTTCCAAACTGTCTTCACACGCACCCGGCCCGTGCCGGGACCCACAAACAGATCAGTACGGAGCGATTCCATGAAACAAACCACTCTCTCCCGGGCCCTGTTCGTAGCCGGCGCCGTGGCCCTGGCCGGCGCCGCCCAGGCCGGCGGCAGCGGGCATGTCAGCAGCAGCGACCTGAGCCAGCCCGTCGCCGAAAGCAGCTCGGTGGACACCACCACCCTGGGCGCCGGCGCCTCGACCGCACCGGGCACGTCCAGCACCACCACCGTGACCACGAAGCACTACGTCTACGTGCAGCCGAGCATCGACTGGGACCGCAGCGCCGTGGTGTCGCAGATGCGCAGCAACCATCACATGGCGCACGGCAGCCGCACGCAGGCGGCCGCCACCTTCGACGTGCCTGCGCGCGCCGGCGAGGCCAGCACCATGACCGGCGGCGCGCCGAACGCGGTGACCACCAACGACCGCTTCATTGTCGGCAGCTACGTGATCCCGCACGCAACGGTGACCACCTCGCCGTACTACGTGTTCTCGTACTGAGGGGGACGACATGAAACGCATTCTTCCCCAAGCCCTCGTGATCGCCAGCTTCGTGGCCGTGGCCGGCGTGGCCCAGGCCGACACCTTCGACTCGCCGCAGCAGGCGGGCGAAGCCAGCACCATGACCGGCGGCGCGCCGAACGCGCGGACCACCAACTCGCCCTGGGGCGACAACGACATCATCGTGGACACGCGCGTGCTGGGCTCCGGCCCCGCGGTCGTGACGACCTACGGCACGACCACGTACGGCCCGACGACCTACTACTAC
>JAJNBO010000229.1 GCA_021156245.1 Ramlibacter sp.
GCCCAGGGCGCGCTGCAGCACCCGCCGGGTGTCCAGCTCCACCGGCGTGCCGTCCTGGAAGTAGGGCTGGGCGCGCAGCCAACCCGTTGCCGGCGTCCACGGCAACTGGCGAAAGCTCTCGGGGTCCGCCAGCAGCAGGAGGTTGTTGGCGAAGCCGAAGCCGGGCAGCGAGGACGTGCCGCCGGGCTCGAAGACCTTGAACGCGGTGCGGTCCGAGGTGTCCTTCAGCATGAGCGTGCTGACCATGCCGACGCCGTCGCGCAGCGCGCGTTCCGTCGCGCCGGCCACCAGCGTCTTGCCGCGCTGCACGCCGTGCAGGTCGCACCAGGCAAAGCGCACCAGCTCCAGCCCTTGCGCCGCGATGAGCCCGCCCACCCGCTGCAGCGAAGCTTCGCGCGCGGCGTCGTGGATGCCGCAGCGGTCCGCGAACGCGCTCACGTCGCGTCGGCCTGCGCAGCCACGGGCTGCCGCAGCCAGGGCGCGCCCGCCCGCTTGGCCCGCACGCGCTCCTGCCACCACGTCCCCCACGTGCCTGCCGGCGCGATGCCGTCGACCGTGTCCGGTCCCTGCATCTGCGACGCCAGCGCGGGGTCGGCGACTCCGGGGGCGGTGCCGCCAGCCTGCACCGCCTCGATCGCCTTCAGCAGCATGCGCCGGTTGGCCATGATCACCTTGTCGCTCGTGCCGAGGTGCTCGCGCGTGCGGTCCTGGATGGGGCCCATGCTTTCGACGGCCCACTGGTCGTGCACGTTGATGTCCTCCTCGCCCATGCCGAGGTAGGTCTGCGCGCGCTGTTCGTCCGGGTTGAAGCCCCAGTTGTTGTGGCGGCCCGCCTTGGGGATGTAGTCCGGCAGGGAGATGAATTGCAGGCGCTGGTTGCGCATCGCGTCCTTGTCCACCGGCCCGGCGAAGCTGGTGAACACGGAATACCAATAGGTGCGCACGTCGTCGAGGGGCACGTGCATCTGCGTGATGGTGAGCGTCTCCGACAGCGGGATGACGAAGGTGTGCGGGAAGATGGCGTTGGTGATGCGCACGTGCGTGAGCTCGTCCGTCATGGGCCGCAATGCGGTGAGCTGCAGGCCCCAGGGCTTGGGCTCGAAGGAGATCTCCGGCTGGTGGAACTCGCGCATGATCCGCGTCATCGGCCACTTCTCGCCGCCGAAATTCCCCGCGCTGGCGCTGCGGAACTGGCGGCCGGCCGCGTTCTCGCCCACCGCCTCCAGGGCCGCGTCGTTCAGGAAACGGTGCAGGAAGGACGGATGCGCTGGATCGATGCCGACCTCGAAAGCCTGCAGCCAGTTGCAGTTCCACAGGCCCTTGAAGGCGAAGGTGTGCGTGGACGGCGCGGTGAAGCAGTCGAAGGCGGGGAAGGGCGGCGCCTTGCCTTCGTCGCCGAACCAGCCGAACAGGATGCCGCTTTTCTCCACGACTGGATAGCTGCGCTGCCGCACGCGGTCGCACAACTTGCTGCCGGCCGGCTCCGCCGGCGTCTCGAGGCAGCGGCCGGTGGCATCGAACTTCCATCCGTGGAAGGGGCAGCGCAGGCCATCGCCTTCGTGCCGGCCGAACGACAGGTCCGCTCCGCGGTGCGGGCAGTCGCGATCGAGCAGGCCCCACTGGCCGGCCTGGTCGCGGAACAAGACGAGGTCCTGCCCCATCACGCGAACAGCCTTCACCGGCCGCTGCGCCATCCGCGGGTCCAGTCGGCCGTCGAATTCGTCGACCAGCGCGACAGGCTGCCAGTAGCTGCGCAGGACCGCGCCGCACGCCGTGCCCGGCCCGATGCGGGTAATCAGTTCGTTCTGGTCCGACTTCATGGTGCGACTCTCAGGAGCGGGTGATCACCGCGCAGGCCAGGCGCGGCCCGGCGTTGCCGGTCGGCTGCGTCGCGTAGTCGTCGGGGTCGCGGTGGACGATCAGGCCCTTGCCGACCACGCTGTTGGGGCCGTTGCCCAGGCGAATGCTCGTCGACGTGAAGTCGAACCGGGCCACGCCGTTGGCATTGGCGCGCAGGCTGGGCATGTCGCCCACGTGGTGCGTGCCCGCGCCGTGCCGGCCGTGCGGCGCGCCGCCCGGGTTGAAGTGGCCGCCGGTGCTCATGCCGTCGCCGCTGGAGCAATCGCCCCTTTCGTGGACGTGGAAGCCGTGCTCCGCGCCGGGCCTGAGGCCGCTGATCTCCCCGACGACCCGGACGGTCTCGCCGGACTGGGCGAAGCGCACGCTGCCGGTGGTGCTGTTGCCGGTGGTCGGCGTGAGCGTGGCGGTCGCGGTGAGGCGGCCGTCCTGGTGGGCGTCGCGGTGGGCGCAGGCGCCGAGGGCGGCCAGCGCGGTGGCGGCGAGGACGATGCGCAGGGAAGTCTTGTTCATGGGTGCTCCTTCAACAGTGGATGGCTCAGGCCAGGGCCTGCTTCAGTTGCGCGGCGCACAACTGCACCGCGACATTCGCTTCGTCGATCACGCGGCCCATGGTGATGAAGCCGTGGATCTGGCGCTCGAAGTTGACCAGCGTCGCGCGATTGCCCGCGACGGTGAGGGCGTGCGCGTACTGCAGGCCCTCGTCGCGCAGCGGGTCGTAGCCCGCGGTGAGGACGAAGGCGGGCGGCAGCCTGGACAGGTCGGGGTGCAGCAGCGGCGACGCGCGCCAGTCCTGGTCCTGCCCCGGATCGGGGATGTAGTGGTCGTGGTAATAGTCCATGCTGTCTTTCGTCAGCACGTAGCCTTGGCCATTGGTGGTGTGCGATGGCCAGCCCCGGCGCTGGTCGGTAGCGGGATAGACCAGCAACTGGAAGGCGATCGGCAGATCACCCGCCTCGCGCGCCGCAATGGCGACCACGGCCGCGAGGTTGCCGCCCGCGCTGTCGCCGCCGACGGCCATGCGCGATGCATCCACCTTCAGGCTCGCCGCCTGGGCCCGCACCCACCGGGCCGCCGCCACGGCGTCGTCCACCGCCGCGGGAAACCGGTTCTCCGGGGCCAGCCGGTAGTCGACCGCGATGACGGCGCACCCGGACAGGTTGCAAAGCTGCCGGCACAGGACGTCGTGCGTGTCGAGGTCGCCGATGACCCATCCCCCGCCGTGGTAGTAGACGAGAACCGGCAGCATCGCGTCCGGCGACGAACCGGCGGGCCGGTAGCCGCGCAGCGGAATGGGGCCGTCCGGGCCGCGCGCTTCGAGGTCGCGCACCGCCGCGACCTCGGGCGGCTCCGGCTGCGTGAACGTGCGGCGCTGGCGATAGAACGCACGCGCTTCCGTGGGGTTGAGCGTGTGCGTGGGCGGCACGCCGCGCTCTTCCATCAGCTTCATCAGCGCCTGCGCCTGGGGATGCAGCATGGAGGTCTCCTGGTGTTTTCACGCCAGTGTAGGGGACATCGGTTTATGCTTGGCGGCATGAAGCTGTACAACTACTTCCGCTCCTCCGCATCCGTGCGCGTCCGCATCGCGCTGGAGCTGAAGGGCTTGAGCTACGAGTACCTGCCCGTGCACCTGGTGAAAGGCGAGCACAAGCAGGAGCAGTACGCGGCAGTTTCACCGTCCGGGCTGGTGCCGGCGCTCGTCACCGACGAAGGCGACGTCCTGGGCCAGTCCCTGGCGATCATCGAATACCTCGATGAAACCCACCCGCAGCCGCCCTTGCTGCCGCAGGACGCGCTGGGCCGGGCGAGGGTGCGGGCGCTGGCGCAATCGATCGCCTGCGAGATCCATCCATTGAACAACCTGCGCGTGCTGAAGTACCTGGTGCGCGAACTGAAGGTGGAAGAGGAAGCCAAGAACACCTGGTACCGGCACTGGGTGCGCATCGGGCTCGAGGTGTTCGAGAAGGAGCTGCAGCGGCTGCCCGCGTCCACCTACTGCTACGGCGATACGCCCACGGTCGCGGACTGCTGCCTGGTGCCGCAGATCTTCAACGGGCAGCGCTTCCAAGTGGACCTCGGAGGCCTTCCGCGCACGATGGCGGCCTTCGACGCGTGCATGAAGCTTCCGGCGTTCCAGAAAGCGCAGCCGTCCAGCGCCCCCGACTACGAGGCCTGACGCGATGACGCCCGGGTGGTCCGCGGCCGCGGGCGTTCACGCGCATTGCAGCGAGCGCGCCGGCGGCGTCTCCGTGCCTCCTTACGACAGCCTCAATCTCGGCGACCACGTCGGCGACGAGCCGGTGCACGTGGCGGAGAACCGGCGCCGGTTCGCACAGGTCCTGCAGGCCAGGCCCGTGTTCCTGCGACAGGTGCACGGCCACGCTGTAGTGCGGCTGGCCGCGGACACGCCGGACGGCACGGAAGCCGACGCCTGCTGGACCACCGAACGGGGCATCGCCTGCACGATCATGGTGGCCGACTGCCTGCCCGTGCTGCTGGCCGAGGCCAATGGCGAATGGGTCGCGGCTGCGCATTGCGGCTGGCGGGGCCTGGTGGGCGAGGAGGGCGTGGGCGTGCTGGAAGCGCTTTGGCAAGCCCTTGCCCCGGTCGCGAGCGGCGCCTCGAAGGTGCGCGCCTGGCTCGGCCCCTGCATAGGCCCGGAAGCTTTCGAAGTCGGCGCCGAAGTGCGCGACGTGTTCACCGCCAGGGACGCCGGCGCTGCGCGGTGCTTCCGCGCGTTGGGCAGTGGCAAGTTCCTGGCGGACTTGCCCGCACTAGCGCGCCGCCGGTTGTCGGCGCTCGGCATCGACGCAATTGCGGGCAATGACGGAACGACGGGGTGGAGCACGGTGGCCGACCCATCACGGTTCTTCTCGCACCGGCGGGACCGCGTCAGCGGGCGCTTCGCCGCCGCCGTCTGGCTGGGCTGAGGCAGCCGCTTCGCGCCGGGCCCGCGCAGCGCGGCGTGCGGGCCGTCCCATCAGGTAGACCAGAAGAGCCACGGGACCGACGCCATAGAGTACAAACGTGAAGACCGCTCCGAGCACGGTGCCGCCCGGGTGGGTCGCCTCCGCCACGGCCATCATCACCGCGACGTAGAGCCAGGCGGTCACGACGAGGTACACGCGCGCCCCGAAAATTCGATGTTGCAGTGCAGCATTCTTGGTGGGATACTCCGGGAAAACGCAGTCATAAGATTCAGGAGACAAGATGAATTCTGACGTGGACTGGGCGGCGC
>JAJNBO010000004.1 GCA_021156245.1 Ramlibacter sp.
GCCATGGCGCATTCTGTCAGGCATCGGCCGGGCTGCCCAGCGGCGGCACCCTGCTAGGCCGCGGCGACGGCGCCTTGCGGAAGGCGGAAGGTGAACACGGTTTCCCGGTCGTCGGACTTCACGTCCATGCTGCCGCCGTGGGCGCGGGCGATCTCCGTCACGATGTACAGGCCGAGCCCCAGGCCCTCCTGGTGTTTCGGGGTCGCGCCCCGAAAGTACGGCTCGAACAGCCGGTCCTGCACGTCCTTCGGGATCACCGCGCCGCCGTTGGCCACCGACAGCACGAAGCCGGCCGCGTCGCTGCGCACCACCACGCGCACGGGCTGCTGCGGGTCGCCGTACTTCAGCGCATTGGAGAGCAGGTTGGAAAGCAACTGCCCGATGCGCGCGGCATCGCAGACGACCGGCGCCTGCAGGTCCGCGTCGTAGTTCACCGCGAAGGGCGTGGTGGCCGTGAGTTCCGCGACCACGTGGCGAAGCTGGTCCCCGAGGTCTCCCTGCTCCCGCGGCGAAATCGCGAGTCCCGCGCCGAGACGGCCGCGGGCGAAGTCCATCAGGTTGTCGACCAGTTCCGCCATGCGGTTCACGCTGCGCTGCATCAGCGGCAGCATCGTGGCGGACTTCTCCGGCGACCTGGACACCACCATCGTGCCCATCTGCAGGGTCTGCAGCGGCGTGCGAAGGTCATGGCCCAGCACGGCGATGAACTGCTCGCGCAGCTGCGCGGTCTCGCGGGCGTCGAGCAAGGCCGTCTCGCTGGCGCGCACCTTGTCCTGCGCATCGAGGTGGAAGGCGATGAGCTGCGCGAACAGTTCGAACATGCCGGTCACCGCGGGCGTCTTCAGCACGGCGGGCCTGGGGTCGATGGCGCACAGCGTGCCCCAGAAACTGCCATCGCTGCGCCGGATGGGGACCGACGCGTAGCTCTGGAAGCCGTACATCGCCGGCGTCGGGTGTCCGCAATAGGATCCGTCCTCCCCGACATGGTCGATGAAGATCGGCTCGCCCTGTCCCCGGATGCTGTCGCACAGGGTCGTCTCCACCTGCAACTCTCCGCCGGGCTTCAGGCCGAAGCCGATCTCGTCCCGGACGCTGCAGCAGACCCAGCGGCTCTCCGTCACCCGCGCAACCGCCGCGAACCCCATCCCGGTGGCGCGGCAAACCACCTCGAGGATCCGCGGCACCGCCTCGATCCCCGAGACGGCTTGCACGTCCTGGAGATACGACGGGGGCAGCATCACTGGATTCTATTGAATGCGGTCAGCTGGGCCATTCGTCTCCAATGGATGAGGCATGTAGGACCGCGCCGCGATCGTGTAACGCACCCGCCACGGCTGGCCTTGGCCGTCGCACACTCCCGGCCGAGGCAAGCAGTACAGGGAGCACGCCATGGAAAGGATCTGGGGGCCGGTCAACGGTTTCTACCTCGCCGCGTACGCCGCGCCGGTGGGCGAAGGCGATCGCTATGCCAGCTACGCCAAGGTGTGCTGGACGCGCCCGGACAGCTACTGGGACGCCGACTGCGCGTTCAAGGTGTTCGGCGGCGAGCACCACCGTTCGGGGGACGGCGCCCTGTCGGCCGTCGCCCTGGACGCGAGCAACGAGATCTCCTGCCTGCCACGGCATGCGCGTGCGCTCGCGGAGCAGCGCCAGCGCGATCACGTCCCCATCCCGCGCCTGTTCATCACGTCCTTCTTCCGCCACCGCATGGCATGAAGCGCGAGGCGCTGCTCTTTTTGTAGCAGCAGCCCCACAGCGCGCAGTCGCCATGGACCCAATTGCTGGACGGTCGGGGGCCGAAGCTATGAAAATCGTAGCGATGGCCGAGACCATGCCCACCTACTACGACGTGCTGCAGGTCGAGCGCGACGCGTCGCCCGAGCGCGTGCGCGCCGCGTACCGCAAGCTCGCGCAGAAGTACCACCCCGACAAGATGCCCGGCAACGCGAATGCCAGCCGCGCGATGGCGGCGATCAATGCCGCCTACGAAGTGCTGTCCGACGGACACCGCCGCGCCGAGCACGACCTCTGGATCCGGCGCGCGGAACGCACGGGCATTCCCCTGCCGCCGGGCCCCGAGGTGCCCAAGGACCTCTGGGCGATCCTGCATCCGGCCACCAGCTGGCCCTGGTACCTGCTGTTCGGCACTTTCACGGTTGCGCTCGGCACGGTCGCGACGGCGATGTACCTCACGGCGATGCCGGCGCGCGCCGCCAGCGCGCCGTCCCCCGACGCCTGCCGCGCGACCGTCAACGCGCCGGCACAGCCCTGCCGCTGACCTGACCTCCTGTGGGGCGCTGACCTGCTGATCCATGGCAGAGTCTTGCCGCAGGCCGGACTCCGCTGACGGGCAGACGGGCCGCGCGCTGATCGCACTGCGGCGGTCCCGGGAGCACCTTGTCCTCATCGACAAGGAGGTTCCTCATGCAACGCAATCTCATCCTCGCAGCAGCGCTCGCCGCCGGGTCCGTGGCCGGCCTCGCCCAGGCCGCGCCGGCCGTGGTCGCCGGCACCTACTACGACGGCCCGCCACCCGTGGTTCATTACCAGGCTCCGGGCTACGCCGTGAACGTCGCGCCGCCGGCGCCGGTCTACGAACCGATGCCGGGCCCGCGCGCCGGGTTCGTCTGGTCACCCGGCCACTACGAGTGGCGCGGCGACCGCTACGTCTGGCTCAGCGGCCAGTGGCTGCCCGCACGCCAGGGCTACGCCTGGCACGCGCCGGAGTGGCAGCGCCGCCCGGACGGCTCATGGTTCCTGGTGGGAGGCAACTGGATTCCCGAGACCCGCCTGAGCTACAACCGGCCCTATGGCGATCGTGACCGCGACGGCGTGCCCAACTACCACGACCGCAACGACCGCAACCCGTACCGGTACTGACCGCCAGCGTCAGGGCGCGCCCAGGCCGGCGGCCTGGCGCGCGTGCAGCTTGGCGGCGATGTATTCGCCATGGGTGACGTGCAGCAGGCCCGCCACCTTGGAGATCACGTGGTTCTCGTTGGCGTCGACGTCGCCATCGGCGTAGGCGACGGACCACATGAGCTCCACGATGCGGATCTTCTGAGGATGGGCCAGCCGTTCATTGAGGGTGGAGGTGAACGCGAAGAAATCGTTGGCCTTGCGCGCTTCGTGTTCAGCCAGGGTCACGAGCTCCTCGACCTCTTCGGACGGCAGGCCGAACTTCTGCTTCAGCCCCGCCATCACCGCTTCGCGCTCCCCGGGCTTCACCTGCGGATCCGCCCGCATCACCTCCACCAGCAGCACGGCGGTGGCGCGGCGCAAGACGTCCTCCCGTTGCGCCGGCGAAGCGGCAGGCGAAGAGAACGACTGGAAGAGATCCTGGAGTGCGCGGAGCATCCGCCGATTCTGCCGCCGCGGCCCCTAGTCCGCCAGCGCCTGCCAGAACTCCCGCGTGGCCTCCAGGCCTGCGGGTGTCCAGTGCTGCGCGGGTGACATCGCGCGCACCAGCAGCAGGCTGCGCTGCGCATCGTCCGCGGTCCGCAGCCGTTCCCGCAGCAGCAGCAGGTCGGGATCGAGGGTGTCGCCCGGCTCGTGCGCCAGCGGCCGCATGTTGCGCGCCAGCGCACGGTACGTGGCCCGGCGGCGGCTCGTCCCCGCCGGGGCTGCTTCCGCGAACGGACGCCCGTCCACGCTCGCGGGTCCGCGGATCCAGTCGTGCAGGACCTGCAGCTCGTAGCTGGTGAAGACGCCGAACATCTCGGCGCGCTCGCCTTGCAGCAGCGACCAGAAGCGGCTGTTCTCCACCGGCTCGCCGAACCGGATCCAGCCCGCCTGCTGCAGCGCCTGGACGAACTCGCCGATCTCGCCCGGCCGGCTCAGCCAGTCGTTGACGTTGCGGCCGGCCACGCGACAGTAGTCCGAATGCGCGCCGCCGCCGGCGCGGGACTTCTGCGCCAGGATGCGAAGCGCCTCCTGGCCGATGTGGAAACTTTCGATGACGTCGCACGTGCCCACGCCGGTGTCCGCCAGCTTGGCGCCGGCCTGCACGCGCCGCCAGAAGGCGCCGCCGTCATCCATGCGCGGCAGCATGTCCAGCACCGCCTGGCAGGCCCTGCGCGCGTGGCCCGTGTCGCCGTTGTCCACGGTGACGTGCAACGTGAAGTAGTAGGGATCGATGCCGAGCTCGTTGAGTTCGTACGCCGTCACCAGCAGGTGCAGCGGCAACTGTTCATAGGCCAGGTTGAAGCCCACGACTTCGGGCAGGAAGGCCTCGGCGTTCCAGCCCAGCGCGAGCTGGATCGCCCCCTGCTCGTACAAAGCGTCCGGCAGGTCGTCCAGCGGGTCGAGCGCGTGGCGCGCGAGCAGGCTGCGATAGAGCACCACGTGGTTCTTGTCCACGGCGCCCTCCCCCAGTTCCTCCACGTAGGTCCGCACCAGGTCCGCCAGCCGCGGGTTGCGCCAATGCGCCAGCAGTCCGTAGAGCCAGGCACCATCGACCAGCTTGGTCGGCGCGACGCAGCGCAGCACGTAGAGGGCATGTGCGCGATTGCTGAAGAAACGGCGCGGACCGCCGATCTTGCGCTCCTGCAGGTAGGCCGCGTAACTTTCGTGCACGCGCTGGGTGTTGCCTTCCATCCATGCCAGCAGGTCGTCGGGCGAGGCGGGAAGGCCGGAGTCGGCGGCTTCCAGATCAGCCAGCTTGCCGCGCAGGAGGTCCGCCGCCGCACGCCGCAATTCGGTGTCAGGTTCGCGCGCTGCCAGTTCCTGGTAGAGGGGCTTGTGTCCTGGTGCGCGCTGGAGTCCCGGAGCGGCCTGCAACAGGCGCCATTCTTGTTGTCCGATATGCATCCGCCCACTCTGCCTGCAGTGGGACGAATGTGTATCGGGGGGTGGCGCGCTGCTCCGTGGGGAGGCTCCTACTCGTTTGCAGGAGAACAGTCCGACGCCGCGCTAGGACTGCCTCTGCACCACGAGGGCCACGACCGCAATGCGATCCGCGTCGAGGTAGGCTGGCGCTTCCAGCTCTTCACCGAAGACGTCCGGGTCCATTTCCCGATAGGTCCACGGGTGGCCCTCGGCGTCGAGGTGGGGCCGCAGTGCGTCCAGGAGCGGGTCCCGGCCGTCCACCATCACCGCTCCCGTGTACAGCACCAGCCTGCCGCCCGCGGCGAGGCGCGGGATTCCTTCGCGCACGATGCGCGCGGACAAGGCCTCTCCCCATCGGCCGCCGCCATGGCGATACAGCCTTGCCTTGCCGTCGTTGAGGTACGGCGGGTTCGCGATGACCAGGTCCCAGGTCCCTTGCAACGCATGAAAGAGATCGCCCTGCGCGAGTTCGTGCGGTCCGCAACGCGCGTGCGATGCATTGGCCGCCGCGAAGTCGAGCGCGCGATGATTGATGTCGGTCAACGACAAGGACGGCTGCGCGTCCGCTGCCGCGATGGCGGCCATGATGCCGCCCGCACCGGTGCCGCAGCCGACGTCCAGGATGCGCGCGCCTGCCGCCAAGGGTTGCCTGCGCAACTCCTGCTGGACCAGGTCGACGAAACGATAGGTGTCCGGGCCGAAGAACACCGCGTCCTCCTCAACGGTGGGGAACGCGGAATGCGCGAACAGCTGGTCCTGGAGGGAGGAGATGCGCACCGCGCTTCGCAGCAGCCCGTCGGGCGCCGGCAGCAGCAGGCCTGCGACGCGAAGCGGATCGGTCGCCGCCGCCGGGAGCAGGGACGGCATGAAAGGCCGGCTCCACCCGAACACGTCCCGCAGGTTGCGGGCGACCCGGTTTTCCGGCCGGGCGTTCACGCGTGCATGCGTCGCCGGACTGACCGTGGTGAACCGGTAGCCTTCGCCTCGCAACCAGCCGGCTAGCTGGACCAGCGCAGTGGCAAGCGGAGACCCGGGCGCAGGAGTGGTGTTCGCGTCGGCCACCTATTTGCCACCCAGTCCCATGGCGCGCGTGATCACCTCCTTCATGATCTCGTTGGTGCCTCCATAGATGCGCTGCACCCGCGCGTCCGCATAGGCGCGCGTGATCGGGTACTCCCACATGAAGCCATAGCCGCCGTGCAGCTGGACGCATTCGTCCATCACCTGGCATTGCAGGTCGGTGGTCCAGTACTTGGCCATGCTGGCCGTGGCCGTGTCGAGCTTGTCCGCGAGCACAAGCTCGAGGCACTTGTCGACGAACACGCGCGCCACCTGCACTTGCGTCTGCAGCTCCGCCAGCTTGTAGCGCGTGTTCTGGAAGGCGGCGACCGGCTGGCCGAAGACGCGCCGGTCCTTCACGTACTGCACCGTCCAGTCGATCGCGGCTTGTGCCGCTTCGACCGCGGTGATCGCGATCTGGATGCGCTCCCACGGCAGCTGCTCCATCAGGCACACGAAGCCGCGGTTCTCCATGGGCGCTCCGCCGAGCAGGTGGCTCGCCGGCACCCGCACGTTGTCGAAGAACAGCTCGGACGTGTCCTGCGCCTTCAGCCCCAGCTTCTTCAGGCGCTTGCCCTTCTCGAAGCCCGGCATGCCACGCTCCACCACCAGCAGGCTGGTGCCCTTGGCGCCGGCGTCCGGGTTCGTCTTGGCGACGACCACCACCAGGTCGGCGTGCCAGCCGTTGGTGATGAAGGTCTTGCTGCCGTTCAGGAGATAGCTGCCGTCCGCCTGCTTCAGGGCGGTGCTGCGGATGCCCTGCAGGTCGCTGCCCGCGGCCGGTTCGCTCATCGCGATGGCGCCGACCATCTCGCCGCTGGCGAGCTTGGGCAGCCAGCGCTCCTTCTGCTCCGGCGTGCCGTAGTGCAGGATGTACGGCGCCACGATCTCGCTGTGCAGCCCGAACCCGACGCCCGTGAAGCCGCCGCGGGCAAGCTCCTCCATCTGGATCACCGAGTACAGCTTGTCGACGCCGGAGCCGCCGTATTCCTCGGGCATCGTGGGGCAGAGGTAGCCGTTGGCCCCGGCCTTGCGCCACAGCTCGCGGTCCACGTAGCCGGCCTCCTCCCAGGCTTCGTGGTGCGGGGCCACCTCTCTGTCGACGAAGCGCCGGAAGGCATCGCGGAAGGCGTCATGCTCCACGGAAAAAAGGGTGCGTTCGATCATGTCGGCCTTTCTCTTGCTGTCGCCATTCTTGCAGAGCACCCGCGCGGCCGCTGCATATACTGCAACGAAAGCCTGGAGATGCACATGACCGAAGCCTATGTTTACGACGCCATCCGCACGCCGCGCGGCAAGGGCAAGAAGGACGGCAGCCTGCACGAGGTGAAGCCGGTGAACCTGCTCGCCGGCTTGCTCTCCGAGCTGCAACGCCGCAACGACTTCGACACCGGCCAGGTGGACGACGTCGTCATGGGGGTGGTCTCCCCCATCGGTGAACAAGGCTCCGTGATCGCGAAGGTCGCCGCGCTGAAGGCCGGATGGGACTGGCGCTGTTCCGGCGTCCAGCTCAACCGTTTCTGCGCCTCCGGGCTGGAGGCCGTGAACATGGCGGCGCAGAAGGTTCGGTCCGGCTGGGAGGACCTCGTGGTCGCCGGCGGCGTGGAGAGCATGAGCCGCGTGCCGATCGGCTCCGATGGCGGGGCCTGGGCGCAGGATCCGGAAACCAACTCCGCCACCGCCTTCGTCCCGCAGGGGATCGGGGCCGACCTGATCGCCACGCTCGAGGGCTTCAGCCGGGAAGACGTGGACGCCTTCGCGCTCGAATCGCAGAAGCGTGCGGCGCGGGCCCGCGAGGGCGGCTTCTTCGCCGGCAGCGTGGTGCCGGTGAGGGACTTCCTCGACCAGGCGATCCTGGAGCACGACGAATTCATCAAGCCGCACACGACCCTGGAGGGGCTCGGCTCGCTGAAGCCCGCCTTCGAGCAGCTCGGCGCGATGGGTTTCGACCAGGTGGCGATCAGCCGGTATCCGCAGGTCGAGCGCATCCAGCACGTGCACCACGCCGGCAATTCGTCCGGCATCGTGGACGGCGCCGCCGCGGTCCTGATCGGCAGCGAGGCTGCCGGCAAGACGCACGGCTTCAAGCCGCGCGCACGCATCGTGTCCGCCGCGCTCTCCGGCGCCGACCCGACGATCATGCTCACGGGCCCCATGCCGGCCGCGCGCAAGGCGCTGGCCAAGGCGGGCATGACGATAGACCAGATCGACCTGTTCGAAGTGAACGAGGCCTTCGCCGCCGTTCCGATGAAGTTCATGAAGGAGATGGGCGTGCCGCACGAGAAGGTCAACGTGAATGGCGGGGCCATCGCGATGGGCCATCCGCTGGGCGCCACGGGCGCGATGATCCTCAATACGCTCATCGACGAACTGCACCGCCGCAACCTGCGCTACGGCCTGGCCACGCTGTGCGTGGGCGGCGGCATGGGCATCGCCACCATCGTGGAGCGCATCTGATGGCCGGCATGAAGACCATCCGCTACGAGCTGGCCGACGGCATCGCCACGCTGACCTTCGACGAGCCGGGCTCGCCGGTGAACACCATGTGCGAGGCCTGGCAGCACGACCTGGGCACGGCGGTGCAGCAGGTGCTGCAGGACAAGGACGCGATCCGCGGCATCGTGCTGGCATCGGCCAAGTCCACCTTCTTCGCCGGCGCCGACCTGAAGGGAACGATGCGCCTGCAGGCGAGCGACGGCCCGCGCGTGTTCCGCGAGATCGAGCAGATGAAGCGCAACTTCCGCACGCTCGAAACGCTCGGCAAGCCGGTCGTCGCCTGCCTCAATGGCGCCGCGCTCGGCGGCGGGTGGGAAGTGGCGCTCGCGGCGCACCATCGCGTCGCCGTCGACAACCCGAAGATCCAGTTCGGCCTGCCCGAGATCACCCTCGGCCTGATCCCCGGCGCCTCCGGCATCACCAAGATGACGCGGCTGCTGGGGCTGCAGGGCGCGCAGCCCTACATCCTGGAAAGCAAGCTGTTCTCCCCGCGCGAGGCGCTGGAGCTCGGCCTCGTGCATGAACTGGTCGCGGACCCGGCCGCATTGCGCGCCACGGCGCTCGCCTGGATCGCCGCGAACGCGCTGGCGCAGCAGCCGTGGGACGCCAAGGACTACCGCATGCCGGGCGGCACGCCCAGCAACCCGAAGATCGCCGGCATACTGGCCGTTGCGCCTGCCGCGCTCAAGCAGAAGACGCGTGGCCTCTACCCCGCGCCCGAATACGCGCTGGCGTGCATGGTCGAAGGCGCGCAGGTCGACTTCGACACGGCCCTGCGCATCGAAAGCCGCTACCTCGCCAGGCTGATCACGATGCCGGTGGCGAAGAACATGATCAACACGTTCTTCTTCAACCTGAACGCGATCAAGGCGGGCCAGTCGCGCCCGCGCTGGGAAGGGAAGTACAGGCCGCAGAAGGTCGGCATCCTCGGCGCCGGCATGATGGGCGCCGGCATCGCGTACGCGCAGGCGAGCCGCGGGATCGCGACGGTGCTGAAGGACGTCTCGCAGGACAAGGCCGAGGCGGGCAAGGCGTACAGCCTGAAGCTGACGCAGCCGCGCGTGGAGAAGGGCCGCATGAGCCCGCACGACCAGGCGGCCCTGCTCGCGCGCATCACGGCCACCGAATCGGCGAAGGACCTGCAGGGGTGCGAGCTCCTCATCGAAGCCGTGTTCGAGAACCGCGAGCTCAAGGCCAAGGTGACGAAGGAGGCGGAGCCGCTGCTCGCGCCGGGCGGATTCTTCGCCAGCAACACCTCCACGCTGCCGATCAGCGGCCTGGCGAAAGCCAGCGGCCGTCCGGAGAAATTCGTCGGCATCCACTTCTTCAGCCCGGTGGACAAGATGAAGCTGGTGGAGATCATCCGCGGCCAGTCCACCGACGACGAGACGGTGGCGCGCGCGTACGACTACGTGCAGGCGCTGGGCAAGATCCCGATCGTGGTGAACGACGCGCGCGGCTTCTTCACCAGCCGCGTCTTCGGCACCTTCGTCATGGAGGGCGCGGCGATGGTGGGTGAAGGCATCCCCGCCGCGGTGGTGGAACAGGCCGGGGTGCAGGCCGGCATGCCGGTCGGGCCGCTGGCCGTGCTGGACGAAACGGCGCTTTCGCTCTCGGTGCACGTGCTGGACCAGACGCGCGCGGACTATCGCGCCGAAGGCCGCACCTACATCGCGACGCCCGGCGAACTGCTGGTGGAGCGCATGGTCAAGGAGTTCGACCGCAACGGCCGCGCGGCCGGCGCCGGCTTCTACGAATACCCGGAGGAAAAGGGCGCGAAGAAATTCCTGTGGCCCGAACTCGGGACGCTGTTCGGCAAGGACGGCGCGACGTGGGAGATGCCGGACCTGAAGGACCGCCTGCTGTTCCGGCAGTCGGTGGAGACGGCCCGGTGCCTGGCCGAGAACGTGCTCACGAGCGTGCACGACACCAACATCGGGTCGATCTTCGGCATCGGCTTTCCCGGGTGGACCGGGGGCGCGATGCAGTTCATCTACGGCATGGGAATCGACGCGTTCCTGCGGCGGGCGCAGGAACTCGCGTCGAAGGCCGGCCCCGGCTTCCTGGTGTCAGCGGAAGTCGAGGCCGCCATCCGCAAGCACGAGCCGAAGTGGTGACGCTTCAGCGCGTGGCCTGCTCGATGTAGCGGGCCAGCGCCTGCACCTGCGCGTCGGTGAGCTGCGGGAACGCGGGCATCTGGCCGACGCCGGTGCGCAGCGCCTTCGCCACGCGCGCGGCATCCGGCTTGAGCTCGTCGAGCGACGGGCCCACGGTGCCCGTGGCGTCCGCATCCTTCAGCGTGTGGCAGACGGCACACGACGGCGTGATGCTGGTGAAGAGTTTCCGGCCGTCCTCCTGCGCCGCCGCCGCGCCGGCGAGGCCCAGCGCGAGCAGGCACGCGGCCCCGGTACTGCGAGCCGGCACCGCGCTCAGGCCACGGTGATCGACAGCGCGTGCGAACGCCAGCCGCTGTTGAGGTAGCCGCCGCCGTTGGGAGGCGTGTTCTCGACCTGCCAGTTGAACTGCGTGTCCTGCGCGCGCGAGGCGAGCACGTATTGCCCCGGCTGCAGGCGCACGGGCAGCACGAACTGGCGCCAGGCGAAGCGTCCGAGATCCGGTCCGACGAAGCGGGCTTCCTGCCAGGTCTGGCCGCCATCGAGCGACACGTCCACGCGGCGCAGCGAGCGCGTGGCGCCCATCGCCACACCGTGGATCTGCACCATGCCGGCCTTCACCGGGCCGTCCTCCGACGATGGGCCGTTGATCCAGGACTTCACGTCCATTTCCCAGACGGACTGCATGCTGGGGTCGCCCTTCGTGCCCGGGGGAGACATGCGATAACCGGTCTTCTGGATGGCCGCATCGGACTGCGTCGCGCCGAAGGCCAGCCGCTTGACGTACTTGATGTTGTTGACGCCGCTGTAGCCGGGAACCACCAGGCGCAGCGGGCCGCCATGGGCCAGCGGCACGGGTTCGCCGTTCATTTCCCAGGCGAGCAACGCGTCTTCCATCGCCTTCAGCGGCACGGAACGCTCCACCATCACTGCCTTGGGGTCCACGCCGGCGGGCAAGGCTTCCCCGCCCGTGCCCGTCATGAAGCGGGCATCGCCAGGGATGCCGCCGAGCGCGGCGACCACGCTGCGCACGGGCACCCCGCTCCAGATCACGCAGCCCGCGGCGCCCACCGTCCACTTGGTTCCGCTCGGCTTGTCGGCGAAGTAACCGCGGCCGTTGCCTGAACACTGCAGCACCGCGGCCACCGTCTCCAGGCCCAGGCCCTTGAGCTGGCCGACGGTCAGCGTGCGCGGCTGGCGCACGCCCTCCACCGACACCTCCCATGCGTCCGGGTCGGCGACGATGGAGGCGTCGGGCGCCGGTAGGTTGTTGCGGATGTAGAGGCGATCGGCCGGGGTGACGATGCCGGTGCCGAACGCGGAGCGCTTGGTCTCGATGGTCGTGGCGGTGTGCACGATCATCTGGCCGGGCTCCTTCCAGCTGGCATACGGAGGCAGCGGACGGGACTGGGCAGCGGCCGGGGCCGATTGCGCCTGGGCGACGCGGGCCAGGGTGGCGCCGGCGATCGTGGAGGCCGTTCCGGCCAGCAGGCCGCGGCGCGACCAACGGGGGGTGTTGCTCATTCCATTCGCTCCTTCGTTTTGCGATGCCTGCAGAGCATAGGGTCTGGCACGAGCCTCTGCCTTAGGGAAAAAAGAGCTTCCTTGACGGAGGCAACTAATTGGCGCCACACTCCCGGCATGTCACCCGCCGACCGCGCGATCGCCGCAGAGGACGTGAAGGCCGTCCGCGCCTTCAACCGCTTCTACACGCAGCGCATCGGGGTCCTCAAGCGCTACCTGGACACCGATTTCACCCTGACGGAGGTGCGAGTGCTGTACGAGCTGGCGCACCGTCCCCCGCTCGTTGCCCGGGACCTCGTCCGCGACCTCGAACTCGACGCGGGGTACCTGAGCCGCATCCTGCGCCGCTTCGAGACCGCCGGTTGGGTCCGCCGCGCACCGGCGCCGAGCGACGGCCGCCAGCAGCTGCTGCGGTTGACCGAGGCGGGCTACGCCACCTTCGGTCCGCTGCAGCAGAAGTCGCGCGACGAAGCGGCGGCCCTGCTGGCGAGCGTCGCCGAAGAGCGCAGGCCGCACCTGATCGGCGCGTTGCAGACGGTGCACCAGCTGCTGCAACCGCCACCGGGGGCGTCGAGACGCGTGGAACTGCGCGAGCCGCGTCCCGGGGACATGGGCTGGGTCGTGCAGGTCCACGGCGAGCTGTATGCGCGCGAGTACTGCTTCGACAGCGGGTTCGAGGCGCTGGTGGCGGACATCGCGGCCCGGTTCCTGCGCAACTTCGACCCCGAGCGGGAAAAGGGCTGGATCGCCGAAGTGGACGGCCAGCGCATGGCTTGCGTGTTCCTGGTGCGCAAGTCGCCGACCGTTGCGCAGCTGCGATTGCTGATCGTGCGACCGGAGGCGCGCGGCCTTGGCCTGGGCGGCAGGCTGACCGACGCCTGCATCGAGTTCGCGCGCCAGAAGGGCTATCGCAAGATCATGTTGTGGACGCAGAGCAACCTGGTCGCGGCGCGGGCCATCTACCAGGCGCGGGGCTTCGTGCTGAAACACAGCGAGGCCAATCCGGCGTTCGGGCAGGAGCTGGTGAGCGAAATCTGGGAGCGCAAGCTCTGAACACCGCCCTGCTGGCTGCCGCCGGCGCAGGCGTCCAGGTCGGCGCCGCCATCGTCGCCTCGCGCTTCATCGTCGACAGCGTGCCGCCCCTGACGCTGGCCATGCTGCGCTATGCCGTCGGCTTCCTGTGCCTGCTGCCTTTCGCCATGGCGGCGCTTCGTGCCGCCCGCACGAAGCCTCCCGTGCGCGACCTGCTGGCGATGGCCGCGCTCGGCACCGGGCAGTTCGGCGTGCTGATCGCACTCCTGAACTACGGCTTGCAACACGTGGCCGCAGCGCCGGCGGCACTGATCTTCAGCCTCTTCCCCCTGCTCACCCTGCTGCTGGCGGCGGCCCTCGGGCGGGAGCAGGCGAGCGGCCGGCTCATTGCCGGCGTGTTGCTGTCGATCGCCGGCGTCGCGTTGTCGCTCGGGCCGAAGTTGCAGGCCGGCTCCGGCCAGGGGTGGTGGGGCGAAGCCGCCGTGCTCGCATCGGCCTGCGTCGGCGCACTGTGCAGCGTGCTGTACCGCCCCTACCTGCAGCGCTATCCCACCGTCCCGGTCTCCGCCTTCGCGATGCTCGCCTCGGTGCTGTTCCTCGCCGTGGCGGCGCTGGCGGAGGGCTGGCCCGCCCGCGTGACCGCCCTGCCCCTGGTGGCCTGGGCCGTCGTGGGATTCATCGGGATTTCCAGCGGCATCGGCTACTTCTGGTGGCTGCATGCACTCAAGCATGAATCGCCCACGCGCGTGACCGCCTTCCTCGCCCTGAACCCCGTGACCGCCGCCTTGCTCGGCTGGCTGCTGCTGCGCGAACCGCTGCCGCCACAGTTGCTGGGTGCGGTGGCGCTCATCGCCGCGGGGCTGGTGCTGGCCACCACCCGGCCGTCCGGCCAGCGACAGGTCCGGACGGGATAATCCGGCGCATGTCTTCCCCGATCGACGCCGGCGATGCGCCGGCGGACGTGGCCCGCCCGCGCTCCCTCACCGACCTCTTCGTCTCCTTCACGCTGCTCGCCCTGCAGGGTTTCGGCGGCGTCCTCGCGGTCGTGCAGCGCGAGCTGGTCGAGAAGAAGCGTTGGCTGACCCGCGAGGAATTCATCGAGGAGTGGGCGGTGGCGCAGATCATGCCGGGGCCCAACGTGATCAACCTGTCCATCACGCTCGGGGCACGGTATTTCGGCTGGCGCGGGGCGCTCGTCGCGCTGGCCGGCATGGTCACGTTCCCCTTGCTGGTGGTGCTGGGCCTGGCGCTCGCCTACGCGAACTTCGCCGACGACCCCAACGTGCGCGGTGCACTGCGCGGCATGGGCGCCGTGGCGGCGGGACTGGTGATCGCAACGGGCCTGAAGCTGTCATCGGCGCTGCAGAAGAATGTGCTCGGCATCCCGCTGTGCGCCGCGCTTGGGGTGCTGGCCTTCGTGGCGATCGCGTGGCTGAAACTGCCGCTGGCCTGGGTCCTGCTCGGGCTGGGCGCGATCGGCTGCCTCGTGGCGTACCGGAGGCTCCTGTGAATCCGATCGTCATGCAGGCGGGAGACTGGACCGCGCTGCTGGTCCACTTTCTCTCCCTGTCCCTGCTCGGCGTGGGCGGCGCCATCACCACCGCGCCGGACATGCACCGCTTCCTCGTGCAGGAAAAGGCATGGCTCACCGACCCGCAGTTCAGCGCGTCCATCGCCATCGCGCAGGCGGCGCCCGGCCCCAACGTGCTGTTCACCGCGCTGATGGGATGGAACGTCGGCCTCAACGCGGGCGGCCTGTCGACCGCGGCGCTGGGCATGGCGCTGGCGCTTGGCGGCATCATGCTGCCCAGCTCCGTGCTCGTGTACCAGACCTCGCGCTGGAGCCACCGCAACCGCGACCTGCGCGCCGTGCGTGCGTTCAAGCAGGGCATGGCGCCGCTGGTGGTCGCCCTCCTCGTGGCCACCGGCTGGATCCTGGCCACGGCCCACGGTTATGCGCTGGCCAATTGGCCGGCGTGGGCCGTCACCTTTGTCACCGCCATCGTCGTGTGGCGCACGCGCCTGCACCTGCTCTGGCTGCTGGGCGCCGGCGCCGTGCTGGGGTGGATGGGCTGGGTCTAGCCGGCCAGCAATTCAGGGAGCATCGTGGCAGCTGTGCCGCGCAGCACCGCGTCGCCCGCATCGTCGAGCGCGCTCGGTTCAGGGTTGATCACCACCACCCGCCCCGCAGTCGCACGGGCCAGGCCCGCCGCCGGATAGACGACGCCCGACGTGCCCACGACCAGCATCAGGTCGCACGTCTGGGCTGCCGCCTCCGCGGCTTCGAGCTCCGCTGCGGGCAGCATCTCGCCGAACCAGACCACCGCTGGCCGCCGCAGGTTGCCGCACGCTGAGCACGCCGGGGGCCGGCCATCCCGCAGGCGGCTGGCGTCGCAACAGGCGCGCGGAGCGTCGAGCCATCGGTCCTCCGCGATGTTGCCGTGCAGGGCGAGCACGCCTGGCGATCCGGCGCGCTGGTGCAGGCCGTCCACGTTCTGGGTCACGACCGTGAGCCGCCCCGGGTGACGCCGCTGGAAAGCCGCCACCGCGCGGTGCCCCGGATTCGGCTGCACCTTCGCGATGCTGTCGCGGCGCACCTGGTACCAGTCCCACACCATGGCGGGATCCGAACGGTATGCGGCTTCCGTTGCGAGCTGCTCCGGACGGAAGTTGGCCCACAGGCCGGTCTGCGTGTCACGAAAGGTCGGGACACCGGATTCCGCGCTCATGCCGGCGCCGCTGAGGAGGACGATGTGCCGGGCCGTGCGCACCCACTGGCGCACTTCGCCGTTCACGACCGTTGCCGCACCGCCTCGTACAGGCAGATGCCGCTGGCCACCGAGACGTTCAGGCTTTCCACGGCGCCCAGCATCGGGATCGAGACCAGCGCGTCGCACGTCTTGCGCGTGAGCTGCCGCAGGCCCGTGCCTTCGGCGCCCAGCACCAGCGCGGTCGGCCCCTTCAGGTCCGACTGGTACAGCGTCTGCGTGGCTTCGTCCGACAGGCCCAGGCACCAGATGTTGCGTTCCTTCAGCTCGCCCAGCGTGCGCGCCGGCGCCATCGGCCACGCGCAGGCACGCACCCAGGTTGTGCGGATCGGTCACGCCGTCCAGCACCAGCAGCAGGGGCGGCGCGGCGATGGAGTCGAGCAGGTCGTCGAGCGACGTGCTCATGGCGATCGCCTCGACCCGCGCCACCACGCCCTGGTGGCCGGCACTGCCGGCCAGCCGCGACAGCCGCAGGCCGTCCGCCTCGATCGTCTTCACGTTCGCCTCCTGCGCCTTGTGCAGGAACTGGCGCATGCGCGCGTCGCGCCGCGAGGCGTCGACGTACAGCTCGATGATGGACGTGGGCGCGGTGCGCAGGCGCACGCCCACCGCATGGAAACCGAACAGAACCTTGGGGGCGGACATGCGGCGATTATCGAACGGCCGCGCCGCTGTCCTGCTGCGCGATGCGCCCGGCCTCGATCGTGATGCGGTGTTCGCAGCGCGCCGCGATGCCCTTGTCGTGGGTGACCAGCACGAGGGTCGTGCCCTGCTCCCGGTTCAGGTCGAACATCAGCTGCATGACGGTCTCGCCGGTGGCGAAGTCCAGGCTGCCGGTGGGCTCGTCGGCCAGCAGCACGGCGGGTTGCACGACGAAGGCACGGGCCAGCGCCACCCGCTGCTGCTCGCCGCCGGAGAGCACCTTGGGATAGTGGCCCAGCCGCTCGCCCAGACCGACGCGCCCCAGCATTTCCGTGGCGGCCTTGCGTGCATCGCGGCGTCCGGCCAGTTCCAGCGGCAGCATCACGTTCTCCAGGGCGGTGAGGTTGCCCATGAGCTGGAAACTCTGGAACACGAAGCCGACCTGCCGCGCGCGCATCTCCGCGCGGGCGTCTTCGTCCAATGCGAAGAGGTCCTGTCCCGCCAGTCGGACGGTGCCGCGGGTCGGCGTGTCGAGCCCGGCGATGATCGACAGCAGCGTGCTCTTGCCCGAGCCGGACGCCCCGACGATGGCGGCGGTTTCCCGCGCCGACAGGGAGAAATGGATATCCCGCAGAATGTCGAGGGTGCCGGTGGAATCGGTCACCGACTTGTGGACATGATCGACGGAAATGATGGATTCAGACATGCGGGTTTCGAAGTGGACGCGGCGTGACTTTATCGCCGCCGGCCTGGCGGCCTGTCATGGCGGCTGGGCGGCGGCGGCAGGCACCCCGGTGATCCTGGTGGTGGGCGACTCGCTGAGTGCCGAGTATGGCCTGAAGCGCGGGACGGGGTGGGTGGCGCTGCTGGAGCAGCGGCTGGCCCAGGAGAAGGTCGCCGCCAAGGTTGTCAACGCCAGCATCAGCGGCGACACGACCTCCGGTGGCCGGTCCCGCCTTCCGTCGCTGTTGCAGCAGCACAAGCCCACGCACGTGATCCTGGAGCTCGGCGCCAACGACGCCTTGCGCGGGCTGCCGCTGAAAGGGACGGAAGACAACCTTTCGTGGATGACCGAAGCGGCCCAGAAGGCCGGGGCGCGCGTGCTGCTGGTCGGCATGCAGGTGCCGCCGAACTACGGCACCGACTACACCAACCGCTTCAGCGGTCTTTTCGCCAAGGTGGCGAAGGAGCGCAAGGCCGCCGTCGTGCCATTCTTCCTGGCGGGCGTGGCCGACGTGCCGGATCCGACGGCGATGTTCCAGTCCGACCGTATCCATCCGAGGGCCGAGGCGCACCCGCGCATGCTGGACAACGTCTGGCCGGAACTGAAGAAGCTCCTGAAATGAGCGTGCGTCCGATCAGCGCGGCCGACGCGATCGCGCGGCTGCAGGAATTCGATGCGGTCATCGACGCGCGCAGCGAAAGCGAATACGCCGAGGACCGCCTGCCCGGCGCGATCAACTGGCCGTCGCTCGACGACGCGCAGCGGCACGAGGTGGGCACGCTGTACAAGCAGGTGAATCCGTTCGAAGCGCGCAAGCGAGGGGCCTCGCTGGTCGCGGCCAACATCTCGCGCCACATCCAGCGCGAGGTGATGGACAAGCCCAAGGGCTGGAAGCCGCTGGTCTATTGCTGGCGCGGCGGCCAGCGCAGCGGCTCGCTGTCGCTGGTGCTGGGCCAGATCGGCTTCAGCGTCCAGATCATCGAAGGCGGCTACAAGGCGTTCCGGGCGGCGGTCCTGGCGCAGTTGCCGGAACTCGCGCGCTCGCTGCAGTACCGCGTCGTCTGCGGCCCCACCGGCTCCGGGAAGACGCGGTTGCTCCAGGCGCTGGAAGCCGCGGGAGCGCAGGTGCTGGACCTGGAAGGGCTGGCCAGCCACCGCAGCTCCGTGCTCGGCATCATCCCCGGCCAGCCGCAGCCCACGCAGAAGCGCTTCGACACCCTGGTGTGGGAGAAGCTGCGCGGCTTCGACCCGGCGCGCGTGGTCTACGTTGAAAGTGAAAGCAAGAAGGTCGGCAACCTCGCCGTGCCGGATGCGTTGATGGAGGCGATGCGCGCCAGCCCGTGCCTGCGGCTGGACCTCGCCGACGACGAACGCGTGCGCCTGCTGCTGGAGGACTACGATTTCTTCAGCCGCGACACCGACCTGTTCTGCCGCCGGCTCGATGCGCTGGTGGAGATCCGCGGGCGCGAGCAGGTGCAGGCCTGGCAGGCACGGGTGCGCGCCGGCGACATCGAGAGCGTCGTGCGCGAGCTGCTCGTGAAGCACTACGACCCGGGATACGCGAGTTCGACGAACCGCAATTTCAAGGCCTTCGCGCAGGCCCGGCCCATCGCGCCGAAGGACCGGACGCCGGAGGCGATGG
>JAJNBO010000230.1 GCA_021156245.1 Ramlibacter sp.
CTCCATCATCGTGAACTCGGGGTTGTGCCTGACCGAGATGCCTTCGTTGCGGAAGTTGCGGTTGATCTCGAACACGCGCTCGAAGCCGCCGACCAGCAGGCGCTTGAGGTACAGCTCCGGCGCGATGCGCAGGTACATCTCCTGGTCCAGCGCGTTGTGGTGCGTGATGAAGGGCTTGGCGTTGGCGCCGCCCGGGATGGGGTGGAGCATCGGCGTTTCCACTTCCAGGAAGGCATGCTGCACCATGAAGTCGCGGATGCCGGACAGCGCCTTGCTGCGCGCGACGAAGCGCTTGCGCGCCTCTTCGTCGGTCATCAGGTCGACATAGCGCTGGCGGTACTTCACCTCCTGGTCGGCGACGCCGTGGAACTTGTCGGGCATCGGCCGCAGGCTCTTGGTGAGCATGCGGATGGTGGTGGCGTGCAGCGAGAGCTCGCCGGTGCGCGTCTTGAACAGCTTGCCTTCGGCGCCCACGATGTCGCCCAGGTCCCAGTGCTTGAAGGCCGCATAGGCTTCTTCGCCGACGGCGTCGCGCGTGACGTAGATCTGGATGCGGCCGGTCTGGTCCTGCAGCGTGGCGAAGCTGGCCTTGCCCATCACGCGCTTGAGCATCATGCGGCCGGCGATGCGCGCGGTGCCGCCTTCCGACTCCAGTTGCTCCGCCGTCTTCTCGCCATGCGCGGCATGCAACCCCTGCGCGTGGTCCGCCGGTTTGAAGTCGTTGGGAAAGGCGGGACCCGCCCCTTGGCGGTGCGCTTCGCGCAGCGCCTTGAGCTTCTCGCGGCGCTCCGCGATCAGCTGGTTCTCGTCGATGGGCGGGGTGGTCTGTTCGGACATGGGTGAGGGGCGGGCAGCCCGGCTGGGAGGGCGTAACCCTCCATTCTAATTTTTTGCGCCCGGGGGGCCTTAAAGGGTGATGCCGGTGCGCGTGAGCACGTCGCTCACGAGCTCGAGCCGCACGAGCGGGTTGTCCAGCTCCATCAGCCGCTGCTTCAGCGCCACCGGCAGCGGCAGCAGCTCGCACCAGCGGTTGGCCACCCAGCCGCAGTCGTCCAGCCTCCAGGGCGGCAGCAGGGGCATGGGTCCGGGCTGGTTGGCCTTGAGCTGGAGCGACTGGATCAGCCGGTGCAACGCATCCGCCGTGGAGCGCAGGTCGTCCGGAACGGGAACGGTCATGTCGGGCGGCAGCCGCTCGACGTCGGCGACCCAGAGGCCGTGCTTCAACTGGTCGCTGGCCGTGATGCGGAAGCGCTGCGCGCCGGTGGCGCGCACCAGCATCAGGCCCGGCTGCGGACTTTCGAAATCGTGGATCGTGGCCAGCGTGCCGACCTGCGCGAACGCTTCGGTGCTGCCGGGCTGCCGTACCTCGCTGCCTTGCGTGAGCGACACCACGCCGAACGGGGCGCCGGTCTTGCGGCACTTGGAGATCATGTCGAGATAGCGCACCTCGAACACGCGCAGGGACAGCAGGCCGTCCGGGAACAGCACCGCCGTCAGCGGGAACAGGGGCAGCGACTGCAGGGTGAGGGTGGCGGGCACGGCAGGTCCGGTGGCTGCCGCTATCATCCCACGACTCCGCATCGTCCATGTTCTTCCAGATCACATCCTTCCTGCTGGACGTGGCCGCCGGCCTGCTCGGCGGCGCCTGCCTGCTGCGCTTGTACATGCAGCTGCAGCGCATCCCCTTCGGCAACCCGGTAGGCCGCTTCATCTTCGCCCTGACCGACTGGATCGTGCTGCCCTTGCGCAAGGTGCTGCCGGGTTACCGCCGCTGGGATTTCGCAAGCCTGATCGCCGCCTACCTGTTCCAGCTGGCGCAGTACGGCATCCTGTGGCTGCTGCTGGGGCGCACCAGTGGCGCGGAGCTGGTGCCGGTGCTGGCGCTGTTCGGCCTGGTCCGGCTGGTGATCTCCGGCGCGATCGGCCTGGTGATCGTCTACGCGATCCTGTCGTGGGTGCGCGCCGACTCACCGATCGTGGACGTCATCGACAAGCTGTGCGCGCCGATGCTGCGGCCCTTCCGCCGGATCATTCCGCTGGTGGGCGGTTTCGACCTGTCGCCGCTGGCGCTATTGGTGCTCCTGCAGGTGGCCGCGATCGTCGTGGCGGGTGTGCAGGATGCGGCGATTCGCTAAGGGGGAGGGACCGGGAGCGGACAACCGGACGCAGAGGACGCGAAGGTTACGCAAAGGACGCGAAAGAAAACCAGGAACGGATTTGGATGTCCTTTTGCGTCCTCTGCGTACCCTTTGCGTCCTTTGCGTCTGGCTGTTGGGTTTAGCCGTCGAGCGTTACTCCACCGCGTCTGCCGGCTGACGCTGCAGCATCGCCAGCACGTTCGCCACCGTCTTGCGCAGTTCGCGGCGGTCGCAGATCAGGTCGACGGCGCCCTTGGTCTGCAGGAACTCGGCGCGCTGGAAGCCTTCCGGCAGCGTCACGCGCACGGTCGACTCGATCACGCGCGGGCCGGCGAAGCCGATCAGCGCCTTCGGCTCGGCGATCACCAGGTCGCCCATGAAGGCGAAGCCCGCGCTGACGCCGCCCATGGTCGGGTCGGTCAACACGCTGATGTAGGGCAGCCCCTTCTTCGCCAGGCGCGTGAGCGCCGCGTTGGTCTTGGCCATCTGCATCAGCGACAGCAGGCCTTCCTGCATGCGCGCCCCGCCGGTGGCGGTGAAGCAGAGGAAGGGCACCTTCTGCTCGATGGCCGTCTCGACGCCGCGCACGAAGCGCTCGCCGACCACGCTGCCCATCGAGCCGCCCATGAAGTCGAATTCGAAGGCCGCGGCCACCAGGCTGATGCTGTGCACGGCGCCACCCATGACGACCAGCGCGTCGGTCTCGCCCGTGTTCTCGAGCGCTTCCTTCAGCCGTTGCGGGTACTTGCGGCTGTCCTGGAATTTCAGCGGATCGACGGGCAGCACCTCCTGCCCGATCTCGTAGCGGCCTTCCGCGTCGAGGAAAGCATTCAGCCGGGCGCGTGCGCCCATGCGGTGGTGGTGGCTGCAAGTCGGGCAGACGTTCTGGTTCTGCTCCAGGTCGGTCTTGTACAGCACCGTCTCGCAGCTTGGGCACTTGACCCAGAGGCCTTCCGGCACGCTGCGGCGCTCGTTGGGATCCGTCGGCTGGATCTTCGGGGGCAGCAGTTTCTCAAGCCAGCTCATCTGGTACTCCTCTTGTAGCCTACGAGTCTAGCGCGGTCCGGATGTCGCGCAAAAAGCCCGACAGTGCCGGTAACACGTTGTCACGCGGCTGGTCTTCGACGACCTGGATCACCTTCGTGCCGATCACCACGGCGTCGGCCACCCGGCCGACGGCTTTCGCGCTTACGGCGTCGCGGATGCCGAAACCCACGCCGACGGGAATCTTCACGTGCTTGCGGATGCGCGGCAGGGCTTCTTCCACCGCAGCAGTGTCCAGGTGCCCCGCACCCGTCACGCCCTTGAGCGACACGTAGTACACATAGCCGCTGGCGATGCGCGCCACCTGCTGGATGCGCTGGTCGGTGCTGGTCGGGGCGAGCAGGAAGATCAGGTCGAGCCCGTTCGCCTTCAGCTGCGCGGCAAAGGCTTCGCATTCTTCCGGCGGATAGTCGACGATCAGCACGCCGTCCACGCCAGCTCGCCCAGCGTCGCGCGCAAAGCTCTCCTTGCCGTGCGTGAGCTCGTAGCGCTCGACCGGGTTGGCGTATCCCATCAGCACCACCGGCGTGGCCGTGTCGCGCTCGCGGAAGCTGCGCACCATCTGCAGCACCTGCGGGAGGCCCACGCCGAACGACAGGGCCTTCTCGCCCGCCTTCTGGATCACCGGCCCGTCGGCCATCGGGTCGGAGAAGGGCACGCCCAGCTCGATGACGTCCGAGCCGGCCTCGACCATCGCGTGCATCAGCGAAGGCGTGATGTCGGCCTGCGGGAAGCCCGCTGTGATGTACGGGATCAGCGCCTTGCGCTTGTCCCTTGCCAACCGAGCGAAGGTGGCGGCGATGCGGCTCATGGCTTGGCCCCCTTCAGGGTGAAGCCGCGCATGGAGGGCCGGTCGTAGAAGTCGACGCCCGCGAGGTCCGCCACGGTGCCGATGTCCTTGTCGCCGCGCCCGGAGAGGTTGACCAGGATGTGCTGGTCCTTCTTCATCGTCCTGGCCAGCTTCATCGCGTAGGCGATGGCATGGCTGGACTCCAGCGCCGGGATGATGCCTTCGGTGCGGCACAGGTAATGGAAGGCCTCCAGCGCTTCGGCGTCCGTGACGCCGACGTATTCCGCGCGGCCGCTGTCCTTGAGCCACGCGTGTTCGGGGCCGACGCCGGGGTAGTCGAGGCCCGCGCTCACGCTGTGCGTCTCGGTGATCTGGCCGTTCTCGTCCTGCAGGATGTAGGTGCGGTTGCCGTGCAGCACGCCCGGGCTGCCGCGCTGCAGCGACGCCGAGTGCTTGCCGCTTTCCAGGCCTTCGCCCGCCGCCTCCACGCCGACCAGGCGAGTGTTCTCGAACCCTATGTAGGGATGGAAGATGCCCATCGCATTGCTGCCGCCGCCCACGCACGCGATCACGGCGTCGGGCTGCCTGCCCGCGAGTTGCGGCATCTGCTCGATGCATTCCTTGCCGATCACGCTCTGGAAGTCGCGCACCATCATCGGATAGGGGTGCGGGCCCGCAACAGTGCCGATGATGTAGAAGGTGTTCTCGACGTTGGTGACCCAGTCGCGCATCGCCTCGTTCAGCGCGTCCTTCAGGGTCTTGCTGCCGGATTCCACGGGCACGACGCGCGCGCCGAGCAGGTTCATGCGGTAGACATTCGGGCTCTGGCGCTTGACGTCGTTGACGCCCATGTACACCACGCATTCCAGCCCGTAGCGCGCGCAGATCGTCGCCGTCGCCACGCCATGCTGGCCGGCGCCGGTTTCGGCGATCACGCGCGGCTTGCCCATGCGACGGGCGAGCATGGCCTGGCCAATCACGTTGTTGATCTTGTGCGCGCCCGTGTGGTTGAGGTCTTCGCGCTTCAGGTAGATCTGCGCGCCGCCCTGTTCGCGGCTCATCCGC
>JAJNBO010000231.1 GCA_021156245.1 Ramlibacter sp.
GTGGCGCTTCAGGGATTCGAACCCCGGACCTGCGGATTATGATTCCGTCGCTCTAACCGGCTGAGCTAAAGCGCCTGAGCCCTCGATTATAGCCAAAAGGCGCGGCGCCTATTGGTGCCGGAACTGCGCCTTGCGTTTGTGGACGAACGCATCCATGCCTTCCTTCTGGTCGGTGGTGGCGAACAAGGCGTGGAAGATCCGGCGCTCGAACATCACGCCATCCGCCAGCGTGCCTTCGTAGGCGCGGTTCACCGATTCCTTGGCCGCCATCACGGCGATGCGCGAGTAGTCGCAGATCATCAGGGCGGCCGCGAGCGTCTCGTCCATCAGCTTGTCGAGGGGCACCACGCGGCTGGCAAGGCCCGCGCGTTCCGCTTCGGTCGCGTCCATCATGCGGCCGGTGAGGATCAGGTCCATCGCCTTGGCCTTGCCCACCGCGCGCGGCAAGCGCTGCGTGCCGCCGGCGCCAGGGATGATGCCCAGCTTGATCTCGGGCTGGCCGAACTTCGCGTTGTCGGCCGCGATGATGAAGTCGCACGACATCGCCAGCTCGCAGCCGCCGCCCAGCGCGAAGCCGCTCACCGCGGCGATCACGGGCTTGCGGATGGAGCGGATCGTCTCCCAGTTGCGCGTGATGAAGTCACCCTTGTACACGTCGGCGAAGCCATAGGTCGCCATCGCGCCGATGTCCGCGCCGGCGGCGAAAGCCTTCTCGCTGCCGGTGATGACGATGCAGCCGATCGCGTCGTCGGCATCGAAGGCCTTGAGCGCGGCGCCCAGCTCGTCCATCAGCTGGTCGTTCAGCGCGTTCAGCTGCTTGGGGCGGTTCAGGGTGACGATGCCGACCTTGCCCGCCTCGGTGCGCACCTCGATCAATTCGTAAGCCATGGCGTCTCCTGGATTCAGGCAACTATACCCAAGGGAAACCATGCTTCGCGGCACAGCGAAGCGGGTGATAGATTTGCGCGCAAGGAGACACCATGAGCGAAGCCACCGTCCTGTACGAGACCCGCGGCAGCGTCGGACTCGTCACGCTGAACCGCCCCCAGGCGCTGAACAGTTTCACTCGCCGGATGCACCAGGACCTCTGGGACATCCTCGACCGCGTGAACGACGACAAATCCGTTCGCGCCCTGGTCGTCACGGGCGCGGGCCGCGGCTTCTGCGCTGGCGCCGACCTGGCGGAGTTCGACTTCGAGCCGGGGCCGGACCTCGTGAAGCGCGCCGACCCTGGCCCCGTGATCGAGCAGGCCTTCAATCCCACGGTGCGCAAGCTGGTCGCCCTGCGGGTGCCCACCGTCGCCGCGGTGAACGGCGTGGCGGCCGGCGCCGGCGCGTCGCTCGCCATGACCTGCGACCTCGCCGTGGCCGCATCGAACGCTTCCTTCATCCAGGCCTTCAGCAAGATCGGCCTCGTGCCGGACGCCGGCGGCAGCTGGTACCTGGTCAAGAAGCTGGGGCTGGCCCGCGCCATGGGCTGCGCGATGCTGGGCGACAAGGTCTCCGCGCAGGACGCCAAGGAATGGGGAATGATCTGGGACGTCGCCGCCGAGGGGCAGGACGCCGTCGATGCCGCGCTCAAGCTCGCGGAACGCCTGGCCGCGATGCCCACCACCGCGCTGGCGCAGACGCGCAAGCTGCTGCGCGCGGCCGCTTCGAACGACCTCGACGCGCAGCTCGACCTCGAGCGCGACACGCAATCGGCTCTCGGCAAGACGCACGACTACATCGAAGGCGTCATGGCCTTCCGCGAAAAGCGCGCGCCGAAGTTCAAGGGGGAATGATGGCGCTGTCCCCCGCCGAACTGGCTGCCCGGGTGGGCGAGGCCATGTATGCCGCCGACCCCGCGGTCCGTGACTTCATGCAGATCGAGCTGCTGGCCTGCGAGCCCGGCCGCGCCGTGATGCGCATGCAGGTGCGCGCGCCCATGCTCAACGGGCACCGCATCTGCCATGGCGGCCTGATCTTCACGCTGGCCGACTCCACCTTCGCCTATGCCTGCAACAGCCGCAACAAGGTCACCGTCGCCGCCGGCTGCAGCATCGAATTCCTGAAGCCCGCGCAGCTGGACGACGTGCTCACCTGCGAGGGGCTCGAGCAGGTGCTGCAGGGCCGGCACGGCATCTACGACATGACCGTGCGCAACCAGCGCGATGAAGTGGTCGCCGTGTTCCGCGGCAAGAGCGCCAGCATTCAGGGCACGGTGATCCCGGAGGAGGCATGAAGGTTTTTCCGCTCGAAGCCATCGAGAAGGCGGGCATCGATGAACTGCGCGCGCTGCAGCTCAAGCGGCTCAAGTCCACGCTGCATCACGCGTACGCCAACTCGCCCGTCTACCGCCGCAAGTTCGACGCGGCCGGTGTGCATCCCGACGACTGCACCACCCTCGCCGACCTGCGCAAGTTTCCCTTCACCACCAAGGCGGACCTGCGCGATGCGTACCCGTTCGGCATGTTCGCCGTGCCGCGTGAAGAGTGCGTGCGCATCCATGCCTCCAGCGGCACCACAGGCAAGCCGACGGTGGTGGGCTACACCCGGAACGACGTCGAGACCTGGGCCACGGTGATGGCGCGCAGCATCCGCGCAGCGGGCGCGCGCCCCGGCGAGATGGTGCACGTGAGCTACGGCTACGGCCTGTTCACCGGAGGGCTGGGCGCGCACTATGGCGCCGAAAAGCTGGGCCTGACAGTGGTGCCTTTCGGTGGCGGCCAGACCGAGCGGCAGGTCCAGTTGATCCACGACTTCCGGCCGCAGATCATCATGGTGACGCCCAGCTACATGCTGGCCATCGCCGACGAATTCGAGCGCCAGGGGCTGGATCCGCGCGAGAGCAGCCTGCGCCTGGGCATCTTCGGCGCCGAGCCGTGGACCAACGACATGCGTGCCAGCATCCAGCAGCGCATGGGCATCGAGGCCGTGGACATCTACGGCCTCTCGGAAGTGATGGGGCCCGGCGTGGCGAACGAGTGCGTCGAAACGAAGGACGGGCCCACGATCTGGGAAGACCACTTCTATCCGGAGATCGTGAATCCCGAGACGGGCCAACCCGTGGCCGACGGTGAGTTCGGCGAGCTGGTCTTCACCAGCCTCACGAAGGAAGCGCTGCCCATCGTCCGCTATCGCACGCGCGACCTCACGCGTTTGCTGCCGGGCACCGCCCGGACGATGCGGCGCATGGAGAAGATCACCGGTCGCAGCGACGACATGATGATCGTGCGCGGCGTGAACGTGTTCCCCACGCAGATCGAGGAGCTGATCCTCAAGCAGCCGCAACTGGCGCCGCACTACCAGTGCATCCTCACGCGCGAAGGCCCGCTGGACTGCCTGACGGTCGCCGTGGAGGCGGGCGCTGGCCGGTCGCACGACCACGGCGAGGTGCAGGGCGCGGCGGAAAGGCTCGCGCACGAAATCAAGGCGTACATCGGCACCAGCGCGCGCATCGAGTTGCGGCCCGCGGGCGCCATCGAGCGCAGCATGGGCAAGGCCAAGCGCGTGGTGGACCAGCGGAAGATGTAGGTCCGTCATTCCTGCGGAGGCGGGAATCCAGCGCTTCCATCCCGCCCTACCGCTGCTCGATCTTCTCCACCGTCAGGTCGAGCCACGCCTCGGTCCCCATGTGGATGCGGATGCGCACCGGCAGGTACTGCAGGCTGGGCGCGAACCACATCTCTGCGGTGTAGTTGCCACGCGGCTTGTCGAGCGGGCGCGGCACCAGCCGGAACGCCTCGACCTCTCCCATGCGCGGAATGCGCAGCATCTCGCGTTCCACGATGTCGTAGGTCCAGCGGTCGATGCCGCCCGGCCGCGCCAGCCACACCGACACCGTGCCGCCCACCTCCAGCAGTTCCTGGCCGGTCGCGAAGCGCTGCGAAAGTTCGACGAACTGGCTCGCGGTGTCCTGCACGCCGTCCGGCCGCGGCAAGGTCCGGCCACTTTCCAGCGTGACCACCTGTTCGCCGATGCGCGCGATGCGCCGTTTGCCCGGGCGGTATTCCTCGTAGACCTGCGGCACCAGCCCTTGCGGCGTCACCTCGCCCTGGCTGGTGAGCACCTGCGTGAACAGCCCGAGATCCACGTCCAGCCGCACCTGGTACTTGTCGGCCTCGCGCTGCCATTGCACCCGAGCGTTGCCGTACAGCGGCCCGCGCCAGTGACCGCTGACGTCGTAGCTGAGCCGGCTGTCGACGGGCCAGCGATCGAGGGTCGCGCTGGCGGATGACGCCGCGGCCGCGGGCGAGCTGGCGGCGGGAGCGGCGGCTTCCGCAACAGCAACGGCGGGTTCGGCGAGGGGTTCCGCGGGCGGTTCGGGAACCGGTTCAGCAATGGGTTCCGCCACGGGCTCCGCAGCGGCGGGTGCCTGGGCGACGGTCTCAGGTTCGCGCGCCGGTTCTTCCGCCTTCGGCGCCGCGGCGGATGCGGGAGGCTTCGGCGGCAGCGCGGCGCGCGCGCGTGGCTTCGGCTCCGCAGCCGCCGGGGGTGGGGCGCTTGCCACCGGCGGCGGTTGCACGGGCCGCAGCAGGCGCGTGAACATCGGCGGCGCCATTGCCTGCAAGGCGGAGAGGGCGTCAGCCTGCCGGCCGAACCATTCCAGCACCAACAGGTGGGCGAGGACGACCCCGCCGCCCACCAGGGCCAGTTTCAGCCTTGCGGTCCGAGCCACGTCTGTGCCCGTGCCGCGTCGCGAAGCACCAGGCGCCACGTGGTGACGCCGGCAGGCAGGGCCAGGTCCAGCCGCAGCATCCGGCGGTCGCGGGACACGATGGCGGTCACCTTGCGATGGGTGCCCGCATACAGCAGCAGGTCGTCGAGCTTGCCCATGCGCCAGGCCGCACCGGCGACCTCCACGCCGATCCACTCGTCGTTGGCGGCGAAGCCCGCCTGTTCCGCCGCACCGCCGCGCAGCACGTTCTTGAGCACGATGCCCTGGCTTTCGGACACGCGCACCCCCAGCCGCTGCTGCAACTGCGCGGGCTCCTCCATCACGGAGATGCCATGGGCTTCGAGCAGGTCCTTCATCGGCAGCTCGCGCGTGCC
>JAJNBO010000232.1 GCA_021156245.1 Ramlibacter sp.
CCTCTTCTCGTGGAGCCGGGGCGCTTACAGCTTCTGCGCCTGCATGAAGCGGTCGAACTGGGCTTCGGTGAAGCGGAACCAGAGGTTCTGCTCCGCGCGGAAGTTGCTGTAGTCCGCGTAGATCTTCTTCCAGTCGGGGTTCTTGGAGCTGAGGTCGTCGTACAGCGCAAGCGATTCCTTGAACGCCGCATTCATGACGTCCGTGGAGAACGGCCGCAGCTTGGTGCCGGCGCCGACCAGCTGCTTCAGCGCAGCCGGGTTGCGGGCGTCGTAGCGCGCCTGCATCACGGAGTGCGCGTGCGCCGCGGCGTTCTCGACGATCGCCTTGTATTCGGGCGTCAGCGCGTTGAAGGCCTTGTCGTTGATGAAGAAGTCCAGCTGCGGACCGCCTTCCCACCAGCCGGGGTAGTAGTAGAACGGGGCGACCTTGTTGAAGCCCAGCTTCAGGTCGTCGTACGGCCCCACCCACTCGGCGGCGTCGATCGTGCCCTTCTCGAGCGACTGGTAGATCTCGCCGGCCGGGATGTTCTGCGGCACGCCGCCCAGGCGCTCGAGCACCTTGCCGGCGAAGCCGCCGATGCGCATCTTCAGGCCCTTGATGTCGGCGACCGTCTTGATTTCCTTGCGGTACCAGCCACCCATCTGGGTGCCCGTGTTGCCGCCCGGGAAGTTGATCATGTTGTACTTGGCGTAGAACTCGCGCATGAGCTTCATGCCGTTGCCGTCGTACATCCAGGCCGTCATCTGGCGGCTGTTCAGGCCGAACGGGATGGCGCAACCGAGCGCGAAGACCTCGCTCTTGCCGAAGAAATAGTACGGCGCGGTATGCGCCATCTCCACGGTGCCCTGCTGCACGCCGTCGACCACGCCGAAGGCGGGCATCAGCTCGCCGGCCGCGTGGGTGGAGACCTCGAACTTGCCGCCCGACATCGCCTTCACCTGCGCGGCGAACACTTCGGCGGCGCCGTAGATGGTGTCGAGCGACTTCGGGAACGACGAAGCGAGGCGCCAGCGGATCGCCGCCTGCGCGTGGACCGCCGGGGCGATGCCGGTGGCCAACACGCCGGCGATGCCAGCCTTCTTCATGAGGGAACGACGATCCATGGACTGACTCCTGCTATTGAGAAAAAGCGTTTATCGACTGGCCGTGCATTCCCACTTTCGTGTCGGTTTGCAGGTCGCTCATTCTCGGGAGTGAGAACTTAATGTCAGCCCGGGGTTTTCCCTTGAGCCCGACAGTGGCGCAACACGCGCCACCGCCGCCGCTCACAGCTTCTGGTTCTGCATGAAGCGGTCGAACGTCATCTCCGTGAACCGGAACCAGACGTTCTGGTCGGCGCGGAAGCTGGAATAGTCCGCGTAGATCTTCTTCCAGTCGTGGTTCTTCGTCCCGATGTCGTCGTACAGCGCCATCGACTCCTTGAAGGCGGCGTTCATCAGGTCCGTGGAGAACGGCCGCAGCTTGGTGCCCTGGGCCACCAGTTGCTTCAACGCGGCGGGATTGCGGGCGTCGTAGCGGGCCTGCACCATGATGTGGGCGTCCGAGGCAGCTGATTCGATGATCGACTTGTATTCGGCGGACAGGCCGTCATAGGCTTTCTGGTTCACCAGCACGTCCAGCTCGGGGCCGCCTTCCCACCAGCCGGGGTAGTAGTAGAACGGCGCGACCTTGGCGAAACCGAGCTTCAGGTCGTCGTACGGCCCCACCCATTCGGCCGCGTCGATCGTGCCTTTCTCCAGCGCCTGGTAGATCTCCCCGCCCGGGATGTTCTGCGGCACGCCGCCCATGCGCTCGATCACCTTGCCGGCGAACCCGCCGACGCGGAACTTCAGCCCCTTCATGTCGGCGGCGCTCTTCACCTCCTTGCGGTACCAGCCACCCATCTGCGCGCCGGTGTTGCCGGCAGGGAAGTTGAGCATGTTGTACTTGGCATAGAACTCGCGCATCAGCTTCAGGCCGTTGCCCTCGTGCATCCACGCCGTCATCTGCCGGCTGTTCAGGCCGAAGGGAATGGCGCAGCCCAGGGCGAACACCTCGCTCTTGCCGAAGAAGTAGTACGGCGCGGTGTGCGCCACTTCCACCGTGCCCTGCTGCACGCCGTCGACCACGCCGAAGGCGGGCATCAGTTCGCCGGCGGCATGCGTGGAGATCTCGAACTTGCCGCCGGACAGCGCCTTCACGCGCGCGGCGAACACCTCGGCGCCGCCGTACAGCGTGTCAAGCGACTTCGGGAAGCTGGAGGCCAGCCGCCATCGGATGGCGGGCTGCGCGTGCACCGCCGGAGCGATGCCCGTGGCGAGCACGCTCGCGATGCCTGCGTTGCGAAGGAGCGAACGACGGTCCATGGCTGTCTCCTGGAGAAGGTCAGGTCGACCATTCTCCGAGTGACAGCTTTCTGTCAGGAACGGGTTTTCCCTTGCTCGGGATGGCAGGGCCGTCCCTGCTACCCGACCACCTTCAAGTTCGGCGCCCGCTCCACCAGCTCGCCGAAGCGGCCGCGGATGGACGCCTCGATGCCCGCTGCGTCCAGGCCCTGGAGCGACAGCAGCCGCGCCGGGTCGCCGTGTGGCGCGTACTCGTCACGCAGCCCGAGTTGCAGCACCGGCTTGCTGATGCCGGCCGCCTGCAGCGCCTCCAGCACTGCGCCGCCCGCTCCGCCCATCACGGCGCCCTCTTCCACCGTCACCAGCGCGTCGTGGGTCCGCGCGACCTCCAACAGGAGTTCGGTGTCCAGTGGCTTGGCCCACCGCATGTTGGCGACGCTCGCGCCCAGCCGCTCCGCCACCTGCAGCGCGGGATACAGCAGCGTGCCGAAAGCGAGGATGGCCACGGACTTGCCCTGCCGGCGCAGCTCGCCCTTGCCGAACGGCAACGGTTGCAGGCCCGGCTCCACCGCGACCCCCGCGCCGGCGCCGCGCGGATAGCGCACGGCGACGGGGTGGTCCTGCTGGTAGGCCGCCGTCAGCAGCTTGCGGCACTCGTTCTCGTCCGCCGGGCAGGCGATGCTCACGTTCGGGACGCAGCGCAGGTAAGGGATGTCGTAGGCGCCCGCGTGCGTGGGTCCGTCCGCGCCGACCAGGCCCGCACGATCGAGCGCGAACACCACCGGCAGGTTCTGCAAGGCGACGTCGTGGATCAGCTGGTCGTACGCGCGTTGCAGGAAGGTGGAATAGATCGCCACGACCGGCTTCAACCCTTCGCAGGCGAGCCCGGCCGCGAAGGTCACCGCATGCTGCTCGGCGATGCCGACGTCGTGGTAGCGGTCCGGAAAGCGCTGCTGGAATTCGACCATGCCGGAGCCCTCGCGCATCGCGGGCGTGATGCCGACCAGGCGATGGTCCTGCGCGGCCATGTCGCACAGCCACTGGCCGAACACCTGCGTGAAGGTGGGCTTGGCGGGCGTCGTCGGCTTCACCAGGCCGACGGCGGGATCGAACTTGCCGGGCCCGTGGTACGCCACCGGATCGGCCTCGGCGAGCTTGTAGCCCTGCCCCTTCTTCGTGACGACGTGCAGGAACTGAGGGCCCTTGAGCTGCTTGATGTTCTCCAGCGTCGGGATCAGCGAGTCGAGGTCGTGTCCGTCGATCGGGCCGATGTAGTTGAAGCCGAATTTCTCGAACAGCGTCGCCGGCACCACCATGCCCTTGGCGTGCTCCTCGAAGCGCTTGGCCAGCTCGAACAGCGGCGGCGCGACCTTCAGCACGTTCTTGCCCAGCTCCTTGGTGGCGGCATAGAAGCGCCCGCTCATGAGCTGCGCCAGGTAGCGATTGAGCGCGCCCACGGGCGGGCTGATCGACATGTCGTTGTCGTTGAGGATCACCAGCAGGTCGGTGTCCAGCACGCCCGCATTGTTCAGCGCCTCGAACGCCATGCCGGCGCTCATGGCGCCGTCGCCGATCACCGCGATGCAATGGCGCTGCTCGCCCTTCTGCTTGGCCGCGACGGCCATGCCGAGGGCGGCGGAGATGCTGGTGGACGAATGCGCGGTGCCGAAGGCGTCGTACGCGCTCTCGGCGCGCTGCGGAAAGCCCGCCAGGCCGCCCAGCTGGCGCAGCGACGCCATGCGCTCGCGCCGGCCGGTGAGTATCTTGTGCGGGTAGGTCTGGTGGCCCACGTCCCAGACGATGCGGTCGAAGGGCGTGTTGAAGACGTAGTGCAGCGCAATGGTCAGTTCGACCGTGCCGAGGTTGGAACTCAGGTGTCCGCCGGTGCGCGCCACCGACTCGAGCACGTAGGCCCGCAGTTCTTCGGCGACCGGCGCCAGCTGCGTGCGCGGCAGGCGGCGCAAGTCCGCCGGGTCATTGATGGTTTCGAGCAGCGTGGCCATTTGCGTTCTCAGTTGTCCCGGTGCACCACCATCTCGGCCAGGCCGAGCAGTGCGCGGGTGTCGGCCAGCCCGCTGGTGGCGAGCGCCTCGCGCGCCTGCTCCAGCAGTTCGACCGCATGGCTGCGGGCGCGGTCCAGCCCCAGCAGTGAAACATACGTCGGCTTGGCCTGGGCGGCATCCTTGCCGGCGGTCTTGCCCAGCGTCACCGAATCCGCCGTGACGTCGAGGATGTCGTCCACCACCTGGAACGCCAGGCCGAGCGCGCGGCCGTAGCCGTCCAGGCCCTTCAGGGCGGCGGCCGCTGTCTCGCCGCACGCCGCGCCCATCATGACGCTGGCATGCAGCAGCGCGCCGGTCTTCCGGCAGTGCATGAGGCGCAACTCGTCCTCGGTGAGTGACCGCCCCACGGCGGCCAGGTCCACGGCCTGCCCGCCCGCCATGCCGTCGTGCCCGGCCGCACGCGCAAGCAGGCGGCACAGGCGCGCCTGGGTGGTGTCAGGAATGCCCTTGTCCGGCGGCGTGAGCAGCTCGAAGGCCAGGGCCTGCAAGGCGTCACCCGCCAGCAGCGCGGAGGCTTCGCCGAACTGCACGTGCACCGTCGGCTTCCCCCGGCGCAGGACGTCGTTGTCCATGCAGGGCATGTCGTCGTGCACCAGCGAATACGCGTGGATCAATTCGACGGCGCATCCGGCACGCAACGCGGCG
>JAJNBO010000233.1 GCA_021156245.1 Ramlibacter sp.
CCAGCCGGTCACGTCGACCACCTCGCCGATGAAGTACAGGCCCTTCTGCCGGGACTCCATGGTCTGGGAGGACAGCTCGCGCGTGTCGACCCCGCCCGCTGTGACCTCCGCCTTGCGGTAGCCCTCGCTGCCGGTGGGCACCAGCTCCCAGCGGGACAGCCGCTGCGCCAGCTGCAGCAATGACTTGTCGCTCGCCTCGTTCACCGGCCGCTGCCAGGCGGGATCCTGCTGCACCCAGGCGTCGGCGAGCCGCGACGGCACCCATTGCGCCAGCTCGTTGGCGACCAGCTTGCGGGAGCGCGCCTTGGCCTGCAGCAGTTCCTGCGCGAGGTCCTGCCCCGGCGCCAGGTCGATGCGCAGCGGCGCGCCCTCGCGCCAATAGCTGGAGATCTGCAGCACCGCAGGGCCGCTGAGGCCCCGGTGGGTGAACAGCAGGTCCTCGTCGAAGGCCATGCGTTCCTTCTTCTCGCCGGTTTCGATGCGAACGGGGAGCGCCAGTCCGGCGAGCTGCGCGAAGGGCGCCCAGGCCTCGCCGTCGAAGGTCAGCGGCACGAGGGCGGGACGCGGATCGACCAGCCGGATGCCGAACTGGCGCGCGGTGCGGTGGCCGAAGTCCGTGGCGCCGATCTTGGGGATCGACAGGCCGCCGGTGGCGATCACCAGCGATGGCGCACGGACGGTGCCCTGCGTGGTCTGCACTTCGTAGACGTCGCCGCCGTGCGTGACCGCCTGCACCGCGCAGGGCTGCCAGTGCGTCACGCCACCGGCAGCACATTCCGCCAGCAGCATGCGGATGAAGTCTTCAGCCGACCGGTCGCCGAACAGCTGGCCTTTGTGCTTCTCGTGGAACGGGATGCCGTGCTTCTGCACCAGCGCGACGAAGTCCTGCGGCGTGTAGCGCGCCAGCGCGGAGCGGCAGAAGTGCGGGTTGCCGCCCAGGAAGTACTTCTGCGGCGCGCGCGGATCCAGGTCGCGGTTGGTGAAGTTGCAGCGGCCGCCGCCCGAGATGCGGATCTTCTCCGCCACCTTGTCGGCATGGTCGACCAGCAGCACCTTCGCGCCGAGCTGCCCGGCCACCCCGGCGCAGAAGAGGCCGGCGGCACCGGCGCCGATCACGATGGCGTCGAAAGAGTGGGGGGGCGCGTCCGGCATGGACGCGGATTATCAAGCCGCGCGGGTCTGGCCGACGGTCACGCCCGCCGCGGCGACGCCTTGCACGACGTCGCCGACCACGATCACCGAGGGACTCGCCAGCCCTTCGCGCTCGATGGTGGCGGCCAGTTCCCCCAGCGTGGTGACGGCGTGGCGCTGGTCCGGCAGCGAGGCGCGCTGCACCACCGCCACCGGTGTCGACGCGGGCAGACCGGTGAGCAGGTCCTGCTGGATGCGGCCAGCGCTGCTGACACCCATGTAGATGACCAGCGTCAGGCGGGCGTCGCGCGCCATGGCGGCGAGCGACTGCCAGTCCGGCGCCTGTGCGCCCTTCTGCGCATGGCCGGTCAGGAAGATCACGCCCTGTGCATGCTCGCGGTGCGTGAGCGGAACGCCGAGCGACGTGGCGGCAGCGAGGCCGGACGTGATGCCGTTGACGATCTCGACCTGCACGCCCGCCGCGCGCAGGTGCTCCACTTCTTCGCCGCCGCGGCCGAAGATGAAGGGGTCGCCACCCTTCAGGCGCACCACGCTCTCGCCTTCGCGCGCAGCCATCAGCATCAGCTTCTCGATGAAGGCCTGCGGCGTGCTCTTGCAGCCGCCGCGCTTGCCGACGTAGACGACGCGCGCGCTCTTGGGCGCATGCGCCACCACCTCGCGGCTGACGAGGTCGTCCACCAGCAGCAGGGTGGCGCCCTGGATCGCCTTGAGCGCCTTGAGGGTCAGCAGTTCCGGGTCGCCAGGGCCCGCGCCGACGAGGGTGACTTTGCCTGTGTTCATGCCGTGGCCAATCGCAAGATGTGTTCCACCTGCAGCGCGACGGAATCGGGGATCGGCTTGCGGCCTGCCAGCACGTCGCCTATGTACGCGGCCGTGGTGGCGGCATCCACTTCCTTCGGCAGGTGCGGCAGGTCGGTGAGGGTGCCCTTGCGGCCTTCTTCCAGCGTGACGCGCTGTCCGCGCACGAAGCCATCCATCTGCGGCAGCCGGCGCGCATCGGCCACGGCCTCGCCTTCGGTGCCGCGCAGGAGCAGGGCCGTGGCGCCTTGCAGCTGGAACACCTCCGCCATCGAGACGGCATATTCCGGGTGCGTGTAGCTGCTGACGATGACCGCCGCGCCTTCGCATGGGTTCATCAGCTTCACCACGCTGTGCGCGCTGTTGCGCAGGCCGATGAGCTTGCGGGCATCCAGCAGGCTCTTGAGGCCGGGCGAGAGCACTTCGGTCGGGACGAAGGCGACCTGGCCGTCCTTCAACGTCGGGGCCGACGACGCGGCGCCGATGTCCATCGCATGCAGCACGTCGCGCACGAACACGCGCGCCGACTCGGTCTCGGTGCCGTGGATCAGGACGGGTGCGCCGCGGCGCGCCACCAGGCCCGCCAGCAGCGGCGTGAGCACGGGCAGTCGCCGCGCGCCGTTGTAGCTGGGCAGGACCACGACCGGCTTGCCGCTGGCGGAGCGCACCCGTTGCAGGCGTGCGTGGGTGGCATCGAGGAAGCCGCACATCTCCTCGGGCGTCTCGCCCTTCACGCGCATGGCGATGCAGAAGGCGCCGATCTCCAGGTCGCTCAGGCCCCCGTCGAGGATCTGGCCGAACAGATCCTGCGCCTGCGCGCGATCCAGCGGGCGCGCGCCCTGCTTGCCGCGGCCGATCTCCTTGAGGTACTGGCTGATTCCCACGGTCGGGATTGTCCCAGAGGGTTGATGACCTTTGGCTATAAGCCGAATGCAGGGAAGCGAGCCGCTCCTCCGCCGACCCGCTGCACCGGGAGAGGTGCTCCTCGATGGCCGAAGCCTCGACGGCGAAACAGCTGCACACCTGCTGGCCCTTGCGCGCCAAAACGACCGGCGCCTTGGCACCAGGCGCCAGCAGCAGCCGGCCATACGCCTGCGCCGGCAGTTCCTGCACCAACAGGGTCTTCAGCCACGCTTCGGCGCGGGTGTCGCCTGCGAGGAGCAGGCCTTGCAGGCGGACGTCGGCGCCTTGCCTGTCCACCCGGATCGCACGCCGCTGCCCCTTGCGACGGTCGGCATAGCGCAGCGTGTCGGCGCCGGCCAGCCCGAACAGCGCTTCCAGCCGCTGCAGCATCTCGTCCGGCGGTGCTTCGTACGCGGCGGCGCGAAAGAGGACGCCGGTGCGCTCGCGCGCCGCCGCCTGGTCCAGCGGCGCGTTGTTGGAGAAGGGCACGCAGGCCGTGAAGGGGAATACCGCCATCAGCGGCTTGAGCTGCTCGCGGACGGCCAGCGCGTCGCCCGCGTCGAACCAGCCGGCGGCGAGCAAGGTCCACGGCAGTTCGCATTGGAGGATCTTCACCGCCGCGTGCTTGAGCTCCGGCTGTTTGGACGTCGGGCAATACGCGGAGGTGGTGATCGCATTGACGCCCGCCAGGGGCTCGCCGGTGCTGGAGACCCCGCCCAGGTACTCGGATCCCCAATGCATCGCGATGAAGGCCTGGCTGAGGCCGATCTCGTTGCTGCCCTGCACCGGCAGCACAATCGAGCCCCGCTTGGAGGTGACGTGCACCAGGTCGCCGTCCTTCAGCGAGCGCCGGGCGATGTCCTGCGGATGCATCTGCACCACCGGCTCGGGCACGTGGCCGAACAGGCGTCCGAGCGTGCCGGTGCGGCTCATGCCGTGCCATTGGTCGCGCAGGCGGCCGGTGGTCAGCGAGAAGGGATAGCGCGATTCCCGGGGCTCGGCGACCGGCTGGTACGTCACCGCGGCAAAGCGCGCCCTGCCGTCGGGCGTGGGGAAGACGCCGTCTTCGTACAGGCGCTTGCGGCCGTCGCTGGCGCCCGGGGGGAACGGCCATTGGCGCGGTGCTTCGTCCAGCAGCGCATACGACAGGCCCGTGATGTCCAGGTCGCGGCCGCGCGTGGATTCGCGGTGTTCGAGCCAGATGGATTCGGGGGATGGGTAGGGGAAGAGGGTCCCTCGCTTCCCCAGCCGATTCTCCAGCCTCTTCGCAAACTCCACCACGATCTCCCAGTCGTGCTTGGTGCTCCCGGGCTTGGCGACCGCCGGACGCACGCGGCTGATGCGCCGCTCGCTGTTGGTCACCGTGCCGTCCTTCTCGCCCCACGTCGTGGCCGGCAGCAGCAGGTCGGCGTAGTCGCAGCTCGCAGTGGTCGCGAAGGCCTCCTGCACCACGACGAACTCGGCGCGCTGCAACGCGCGGCGCACCGTCGACTGGTCGGGCATCGACTGTGCGGGGTTGGTGCAGGCGATCCAGAGCGCCTGGATCTCGCCATCGGCGGCGGCCTGGAACATCTCCACGGCGGTCTTGCCTGGCTTCTCCGGCACCGACGGCACGCCCCACAAGGCGGCAACTTCCGCGCGATGCTGCGGATTCGACAGGTCGCGGTGCGCCGACAGCAAGTTCGCCAACCCGCCCACCTCGCGCCCGCCCATCGCGTTGGGCTGGCCCGTCAACGAGAACGGGCCGGCCCCGGGACGGCCGATGTGTCCCGTGGCGAGATGCAGGTTGATCAGCGCGGCGTTCTTGGCCGTTCCGCTGCTGGACTGGTTCAGTCCCTGGCAATACAGGCTCAGCGTCGCGGGAGACCGCGCGAACCACTGCGCGGCGGTGAACAGGTCTTCCTTGCGGATCCCGCAGGTCTGCGCCACGAGCTCCGGCGTGCACTCGCGCACCACGGGCTTCAACGCGTCGAATCCGCTGGTGTGCCGCGCGATGTAGTCCGCATGGGTCCAGCCTTCCCACAGCATGATGTGCAGCAGGCCGTGGAACAGCATCACGTCCGTGCCCGGTTGCACCGGCAGGTACAGGTCCGCCAGTTCGGCGGTGTCGGTGCGGCGCGGGTCGCAGAAGATGATCTTCAGGTCCGGCCGCGCGGCCTTGGCTTCCTCGATGCGGCGGAACAGGATGGGGTGGGCGTACGCCGTGTTGCTGCCCACGATGAAGATGCAGCCGGCGGAGTAGACGTCGTCGTAGCAGGTGGGCGGCGCATCGGCGCCCAGCGTCATCTTGTAGCCGGCCACCGCGCTGCTCATGCAAAGCCGGGAGTTGGTGTCGACGTTGTTGGTGCCGATCAGGCCCTTGGCCAGCTTGTTGAAGACGTAGTAGTCCTCGGTGAGCAGCTGGCCGGAGATGTAGAAGCCCACCGCGTCCGGTCCGTGTGCCTGGATCACCTGGGCGAAGCGCTCGGCCGCGAGTTCCAGCGCCACGTGCCAGTCCACCCGCAGCGGCCGGTCGCCACGCTGCTCGCGCAGCATCGGGTGCAGCAGGCGCGTGTGCCGCGTCACCTCCGGGGCCGCCGTGAGGTGGAGCGTCGACCCCTTGCTGCACAGGCGTCCGAAGTTGGCCGGATGTTCCGGGTCGCCGCGCACGCCGATGATCCGGTCGGCCTCGGACTGGATGACCACTCCGCAGCCCACCCCGCAGTACGGGCAGGTGGACTTCGTTTCGTTCACCGGCAGGGTCCTGCCTTCGGCGGCTGTGCATCGATCGCCAGCGTCGCCAGCTCCACCGGGTCCAGCAGCACCTGGCCGGCGTCCACGCGGCACGAGAAGCGCTGGGTGCAGCCCTCGTCCGGCGCCTTCGCCTCGCCATCGGCGAGCGAGATCGTCCAGTTGTGCAGCGGGCAGGCCACGCTGGTGCCGAACACGATGCCCTGCGACAACGGCCCGCCCTTGTGCGGGCAGCGATCGAGCAACGCGAACACCTGGTCCTCGTCGTTGCGGAACACGGCCACGTCCATGCCGTTGGGGCGTGCCACGCGCCGCGCGCCCAGCACCGGGATGTCGTCCACGCGGCAGATCACCTGCCAGTCCTGCGTTCTCATGCCGGCTGCCCCTGCGCGTTGAGCTTCTGGAACTGGCGCGTGTCGACCGATGCCTTGTCCTGCTCGAACCAGGGATCGGGCTCGCCGTCCAGGCTGAACTGCAGGCGCTCCCACAGCGCCTTGCGGCCTTCGTGGTCGTCGAGGATCTTCTTCTTCACGTGGTCCAGGCCGACGCGGTGGATGTAGTGCACCGTGCGCTCCAGGTACCAGCCTTCCTCGCGATAGAGCTGCAGGAAGGCGCCGCTGTACTCCAGCACTTCCTCGGAGGTCTTCACCTTGCAGAAGAACTGTCCGGCCTCGGTCTTGATGCCGCCGTTGCCGCCGACGTAGATCTCCCAGCCGGAGTCCACCCCGATCACCCCCACGTCCTTGATGCCCGACTCCGCGCAATTGCGCGGGCAGCCGGACACGGCCAGCTTCACCTTGTGCGGGGCGTACATGCGCCACAGCGCCCGCTCCAGGTCCTTGCCCATCCGGGTGGAGTCCTGGGTGCCGAAGCGGCACCATTCGCTGCCGACGCAGGTCTTGACGGTGCGCAGTGCCTTCGCGTAGGCGTGGCCCGAAGGCATGCCGATGTCCTTCCACACATCCTGCAGGTCCTCCTTCTTCACGCCCAGCAGGTCGATGCGCTGGCCGCCGGTGATCTTGACGGTCGGGATCTTGTACTTGTCCACCACGTCCGCGATGCGGCGCAGCTCGGAGGCGGTGGTCTCGCCGCCCCACATGCGCGGGATCACCGAATACGTGCCGTCCTTCTGGATGTTGGCGTGGCTGCGCTCGTTGATGTAACGGGACTGCGGGTCGTCCTTCGCCTCCTTCGGCCAGGTGGACAGCAGGTAGTAGTTCAGCGCAGGCCGGCAGGTCGCGCAGCCGTCGGGCGTGCGCCATTCCATGAACCTGCGCGTGTCCGCCAGGGTGAGCAGGTGGTTGGCCCTGATCGCCTCGCGCACGTCCTGGTGGCTGTGGTCGGTGCAGCCGCAGATCGCCTTCTTCTTGGGCGCCGCGGAGTAGTCGCCGCCGGCCGTGAACATGATGATCTGTTCCACCAGCCCGGTGCACGAGCCGCAGGACGCGCTGGCCTTGGTGTGCTTGCGCACCTCGTCCAGCGTGAACATGCCCTTCTCCTTGATGGCCTTGCAGATGCTGCCCTTGGTGACGCCGTTGCAGCCGCAGACCTCGTCGGCGTCGGCCATCGCCGCCGCCTTGTTCTGGCCCTGGTGGCCGGCGTCGCCGAGATTGGATTCGCCGAACATCAGCTTGTCGCGGATGTCGGCGATCCTGCGGCCCTCGCGCAGCAGCTTGAAGTACCAGCTGCCGTCGACGGTGTCGCCGTACAGGCAGGCGCCCACCAGCTTCTCGTCCTTGATCACCAGCTTCTTGTAGACGCCTGCGAAGGGATCGCTCATCACGATCTCTTCGGTGCCTTCCCCGCCCATGAACTCTCCGGCGGAGAACAGGTCGATGCCCGTGACCTTCAGCTTGGTGGAGGTCAGCGAGCCGGTGTAGCGGCCGATGCCGAACTGCGCCAGGTGGTTGGCAGCCACGCGAGCCTGCTCGAACAGCGGCGCCACCAGTCCGTAGGCAATGCCGCGGTGCGCCGCGCATTCGCCCACGGCGTAGACGCGGGCGTCGGTCACCGTCTGCATCGTGTCGTTCACGACGATGCCGCGGCTGCAGTGGATGCGCGCCTTCTCGGCCAGCCCGGTGTTGGGGCGGATGCCGACGGCCATGACGACCAGGTCGGCTTCGGCTTCGGTGCCGTCCTTGAA
>JAJNBO010000234.1 GCA_021156245.1 Ramlibacter sp.
GGGTGGCACCTGATCGCGGTCTTCACCCTCGGGACCATCCTGATGCGCAGCGCCGGCTGCTGCGTGAACGACGTGGCCGACCGCGAGTTCGACAAGCACGTCAAGCGCACGGCGCAGCGGCCGGTGACCACGGGGGCCGTCTCGGTGCGCGAGGCCTTGGTGCTGGGAGCCGTGCTCGCGCTGCTGGCGTTCTGCCTCGTGCTCACGACCAACGCCGCCGCCATTGCGTGGTCCTTCGCGGCGCTGGCGATCGCCGTCCTGTACCCGTACGCGAAGCGCTACGTGTCGATGCCGCAGGCCGTGCTGGGCGTGGCCTTCAGCTTCGGCATTCCGATGGCGTTTGCGGCCGTGCAGGGCGAAGTGCCGCTGCTCGCCTGGGTGCTGCTGCTCGGCAACCTGTTCTGGGTGCTGGCCTACGACACCGAGTACGCGATGGTGGACCGGGACGACGACCTGCGCATCGGCATCAAGCGGGCGGACGTGGCCGTGGTGATGCTCTGCTACTTCGCAGCGATTGCGGTGTGGGGCGCGGCGCTGGCGGGACGCATTCCGACGCTGGTGATCCTGGCGACCGCCGCGGCCGCTGCCGCCCAGGCGCTCTGGCACTACACCCTGATCCGCGACCGCTCCCGCGACGGCTGCTTCCGCGCGTTCCGCGTGAACCACTGGTTCGGGTTCACGCTCTTTGCGGGCACGGTGGTGGGCTACCTGGCCTGATTCACTTGCCGAACTCGTCGCCGAGTTCTTCCGCCCGCTTGCATGCGGCGTGCAGCGCCTTGACGAAGGACGACTTCACGTTGTCCTGCTCCAGGGACGTCAGCGCCGCGTAGGTGGTGCCGCCCTTCGACGTGACGCGCTCGCGCAGCAATTGCAGCGGCTCGCTCGACGCGCGTGCCAGCTCCGACGCGCCTGCGAAGGTGCCGACCGCAAGGCGCCTCGCCTGTTCCGCATCCAGTCCCATCTCGGCGCCGGCCTGGGTCATCGCTTCGAGGAAATAGAACACATAGGCGGGGCCGGAGCCGGACAGGGCCGTCACCGCGTCGAGATGCTGCTCCTGCTGCACCCAGAGGTATTCGCCCGTCGTCGCGACGATCCGCTCCACCTGCTGCTTGTCGTCGGCACTGACCGCGGCGCGCGCGAACAAGGCGGTCATTCCCTTGCCGACGAGCGCCGGCGTGTTGGGCATGGACCGCACGATCCGCTGGGTGGCGAGCCAGGCCGCCATGCTGTCGGAGCGGATCCCGGCGGCGACGCTGAGGTGCAGCGCCCGTTGCACGTGCGCCCGCGCCTGGGCCGCCGCTTCCTTGAAGGTCTGCGGCTTCACCGCCCAGACCACCGTGGCCGCACTCGCCAAGGAAGGGCCGGCGTGCTCCTGCGCCGCCACGCCGAACTGTTGCTGCAGCCGCGCGCGCGCGTCGGCGAATGGTTCCACCACCTCGATCTGCCCGGGCGCGAGGCCCTGCTTGACCAGGCCGCCGATGATGGCGCTGGCCATGTTGCCGCCGCCTATGAATGCGATGCGTGTGCTCATGCGGATTCCGTGTATTCGAAGGCGACGAACTGCGTCACCTGCAGCAGGTTGAAGTTGTCGTCGCTCACGCACACCAGCGTGCGCTTGCCGTTGGCCAGCCGCGGCCCCCAGCACATGCCCTCCGTGTTGTCGAGGCGGGACAGGCCGAGGCTGCTGAAGTCCGCGACCAGCCGCTTGGCGGCGGGCCGGTAGTCGCCCGGCGCCATCCGCTCGATGGACAGCGTGTCGCTCGCCGCGCGGGTGTCGATTTCGTACAGCCGCAACGACATGCCGACTCCGAGGCTGAAGGCGCGTTCCAGCACCAGCATGCGGTGCTCGTCCGCCATCAGGATCTCGCTGACGCCGTTGTCCGTGAAGCCCCCCGGGACGAGCGGCGCGTGCGGAACGGCGTCGGGCAGGTAGGCGATCTGGCGCAGCGCGCGTCCGCTTGCGATGTCGAATGCCGTGAAGCGGCAAGGTCCCCCCGGGCGGCCGACGCCGGGGACGGGGCCATCTTGCTGCAGCGCGGCTTCCATGGCCACCCATGCGGTGCGGCCATCGGGTGCCAGGGCCAGGCCCTCGAACGTGTTGTTGTCGCGGGCGCCGCTGCCGGGACTGGCGGCGAAGCGCAATGCCGCCGGCACGTCGAACTCCCGCACATGCGTGCCATCCAGCCGCGAGTGACGGATCGATGGCGACTCTCGGGCGCGGAAATCGCCCTCGCTGGTCCACAGCAGACCGCCGGATCCGGGCAACAGCCGGACGCTTTCGGGATCGACCACTTCGCCGCCGGCCTGCCGGCGCGGAAACGACAGGCCCGCCGCGGTGCGCAGCGTGATGACGCCGCGTACCTCCACGGCGAACCGGTGCTCGTCGAGCGAAACGCCCAACGTGTAGAAGCGCGCCGGCTGCAACTCGGAGCGGTCGTCGCAAAGCGCCACCCATGTGCCGCTGGCTGGGTCGTGGTCCAGCCCGGAGAGGCCGCCGACGGTCGTGCCGCGGAACTCCATCTTGTGGGGCAGGGTGGTTTCGCCGAGCAGTCGCAAGCGTTGCGTGGCAGGCAAGGCCGCAGGCCGGATGGCGCAGCCGGCCAGGGCCGCGGCGGGCAGGGCGCCGCAGGCACGCAGGAACGCGCGCCGGGTGGTGAAAGAAGACGCGGGAGACATGAGGGCGCAGTCTAGTCGCAGCCCGCACCGCGCCCGGAGCTCACCCCGGAGGCGCCGTGCTCCCGCGCTGCACCAGCTGGACCGGATACGCCTGGAACGCCTCCGACGCCTGTCCTTCCAGCCGGGCGACGAGCTGGTCGGCTGCGGCCCGGCCGATCTCCGTCACCGGCGTGGCCACGCTGGTGAGGCCAGGCGTCTGGGTGGCGCCGAGATCCGTGTTGTCGACGCCGGTGATGGACATCTGCTCGGGAATGCGGATGCCGGCCTTGCGGCAGGCCATCATCGCCCCGACGGCGAACACATCGTTGGTGGCGACGACCGCGGTGGGACGCTGAGGCAAGGCCAGCAGGCGCGCCATTGCGGCCTCCGCCGCCGCCAACGAGATCGGCGCGTAGGCGATGCAGCTCTCCTCGAGCGACAGTCCATGTTCGGCCAGCGCAGCCCGCAGGCCTTCTCCGCGGGCGCGTGCCCGGTCATTGCCGACCACGGGCGCGCTCAGCAGGCCGATGCGGCGGTGCCCCAGCGCGATGAGGTGGCGCGCGGCCTGGAAGGTGGCCGCGCGGTTGTCGAAGCCGATGCTCGGGTGCCGGTGCAGCGGATCCACCCCCCAGGTCAGCACATAAGGACGGCCGTAGTCCTCGAGCAAGGAGAAGAGGCCTTGCTCGTGGTCGAGGCCCACGAGGACGAAGGCGTCCACGCCGCGCTCCACCAGCTGGCTCGCGATGCGGCTCTCGGTGGCCAGGTCGTAGTGGTGCTCCGCCAGCACCAGGGCGTAGCCGCGCTCGTCGAGCCGCTGTTGCAGGGCGCTGGTCGTGCGCGCGTACAGCGCGTAGTCGAAGGATGGGACGATGGCGCCGACCATCCTGCTGCGATGGCTGCGCAAGGTGCGGGCGGCGCCGTGCGGCACGTACCGCAGCTTCGCGGCCGCGGCCAGCACGCGCTCGCGCGTGGCCGGGTCCACCTGCTGCGAGTGGTTCAGCACCCGTGAGACGGTGGCTGTCGACACGCCCGCCAGCAAGGCCACGTCCTTTGCGCCCGAGCGACCTTTCTGCTCCATCCCGCCTCATCATGAAATCGATTGCATGAATCTACCGCATCCCATATGCAAATGAAAACTCGATCCATGGGGAAATCCCCAAGCCGGGCCACAATGACAGGCGCCGTGGCCGCCGCTAGACTCGCCATGTAATCGATTGCATGGCGAGCGCCCATCCACGTTCCCCACCCACCAGGAGACCGCTGCAATGAAGAAACAATTCCCCAGCAACAATCGCCGACGCTTCCTCGGCCAGGCAGCCGCGCTGGGCGCGGTCGGCGCCGCCGGAACCGGCTGGGTCGGGCAGGCACTTGCGCAAGGCGCACCGGACCTCGCGCCCTACACCCGCGCGAAGATCAACTGGAAGCAGGTCGAGGGCGAGTCCATCTCGGTGGCCGTGATCCCCGCCAGCTATTTCGAGAACCTCATCTCGCTGCTGCCGCAGTTCGAGGCGCTCACCGGCATCAAGGTGCGCGCCGAGAAGGTGCCGCCCGGGCAGATCCGCCAGAAGGCGATGCTGGACCTGTCGTCCAAGACGGCGACCTACGCCACGCACGCCGCGGACCCGATGTACTACCCGCTGTACGTGTCCAACAAGTGGGTCGAGCCGCTGGACAAGTACATCAACGATGCGTCGCTGACGGACCCGGCCTGGTTCAACTACGCGGACATCCTGAAGGCCTGGCGCGACGCGGATTCGGTGGATGGCAAGCCCTACGGCATCCCGTACGACGGCGAAGTCACCGTGCAGGTGTACCGCAAGGACCTGTACGCCGCCAAGGGCCTGAAGCCGGCCGACACCTATGACCAGCTCGTGTCGAACGCGAAGGCGCTGAACGACCCGGCCAATCGCACCTACGGCCTGGCCATGCGCGGCTTCTCCGGCGCCGGCCAGAACATGTACATCTACCCGTCGCTGTTCCGCAGCTTCGGTGGCGACTGGTTCCAGAACAAGGCGCTGGTCGTCAACAGCCCCGAGGCCGTGAAGGCGCTGGAGTGGTACGTCAGCACGCTGACGCAGTACGCGCCGCCGGCCGTGCGCAACTGGAACTGGCCGGACATCGCCGACGCCTTCTCGCAAGGCACCGTGGCCTGCTACCTCGACGCGCATTCGTCCGCTGCGGTCATCACCAATCCCGAGAAGTCCAAGGTGGTCGGCAAGATCGCCTATGCCCGCTGGCCGAAGGGCCCGAACGGCAAGCGCGTCACCTCCATCTGGAACTGGGGCTTCCCGATCAACGCCGCGCTCACCGAGAAGCAGAAGAAGGCCACCTGGCTGTTCATCAGCTGGGCTGCATCCGCCGAAACGCAGGCCCGCACGTCATGGAAGTTCGACGGCCCGGCCAAGCGCTCGGGGTTGAACCGCGTGTCCCTGTGGAAGTCGCCCGAGTTCGCGGCGGCCATGAAGGATGCCGGCGACAACTTCATCCCGGCGGCGCTCGAATCGCTGGAGCAGGACACGGACGTCGAATGGCGTCCGCGCGTGCCGCAGTGGCCTGCCGTCGGCGAGACGATGGCCACCGCCATCCAGTCCGCGCTGGTCGGCCAGAAGAAACCGAAGGAAGCCCTGGACGAAGCGCAGGCGCGCATCGCCCAGATCATGAAGGGCTGACCGCGCGATGACCCTGGCCACGCCCGCGGGCGTGGCGGGAACGCTGGAGCGGCAGGAGCGGCG
>JAJNBO010000235.1 GCA_021156245.1 Ramlibacter sp.
TGTCGCTGGTCGCGCAGAAGAACGCGCGGCGCGAAGCGCTGCAGAACGCCTTCAAGGCCAGCGGCAAGCCCGTGGCCGAGTTCGCGGAAATGTATGGGCTGGATCCGGCAGAGGCGAAGAGGCTGCTGGCGTGAGCGCGTCCGCGGGACGCGTCGCTTCGATTGTCCGGGCGCACGGAAGTTCATGGCCGCAGCGCCGTCGTGCGTCCGTGCTTTCCCTCTCCACGGCCTGGGTCCCGGCGCAGTAGAGTGGCTTTGAGGGTGGCGCTTCGGCGCCAATGTGAGCCCTTCAGGAACCTTGCATGCCCCCGCTCGCGGGGGCTTTTTTCTGCAAGGTCACTTCTCCCGCTGAGGATGGATCGTCTCGCCGTTCCTGAGCATTTCCACATAGGCCGCGATCCGCTTGCGGCGTCCCGTTTCCGTCTTCAGCTGGTGCAGCCGGAACGCCAGCGCGAAGCGGTTCTGCGCATTCAGCCTCGCCAGCATCGCCTTCGCCTTGGGCACCGCGTTCACCGCAGCCAGCAGATCGTCCGGCAGCGCCATGGCCTCGCCACTGCCATAGGCGCGATCCCACCGGCCATCCGCCTTGGCCAGCTCCACCTGCCGCAAACCGGGTTCCTGCATGCGGCCTTCCTCGATCAGGCGCGCCACGTTCGCGACATTGATCTGGCTCCAGATGCTCTTGGGCGTGCGCGGTGTGTACCGTTGCAGGTAGCTCGTGTCGTCGAGTGACTTGCGCACGGCGTCGATCCAGCCCCAGCACAGTGCGACGTCGATCGCTTCTTTCGGAGTGACGGTCCGGATCTTCGACGCCGTCTTGTAGATGCGAACCCAGACTTCGCTCTCATGGGCGTGATGGCGGCGCAGCCAGGCGTCGAACGCATCCGGCGTTGCGAACGCATGGACCTTGGCGGGATCGACATGGACGGCCGGCATGGAGGCTAGCGCGCCGAGGCCAGCTTGCGGCCGCGAACAGGGATCTTCCGGGGCTCCTGCGCGCGCACGGCGCTGCCCGCGGCCTGCATGAGCCGCCGGAACGTCGGGCACTCCAGGTGGCGCGGGGCGGGGCACACCGCGGCATGGCGCAGGCTCTTGCTCACGGCCTGCAGGCGCTTGATGGTGCGGTCGATCTCGTCGGCTTTCGCGGAGAGCATGCGGCGGTCGATGTCCGCCTGCCCGTCCGGCGAGAACATGGACCGGATCTCGTCGAGCGAGAAGCCGGCGGTCTGCCCCAGCGCTATCAGGGCCAGCTGCTCGAGCACGTCGTCGGTGAACAGGCGGCGCAAGCCCTGCCGGCCGACGGATGCGATCAGCCCCTTTTCCTCGTAGTAGCGCAGCGTGGAAGCGGCGACACCCGACCGCCTGGCGACTTCTGCGATGTCCATGCAAGAACCCCTTGACCTCAAGTCGACTTGAGTTCCTATCCTCGGGGCACCATCACTTTTCGTCAAGAAGGAGTCGCTCCATGTCCCTCACCCTCCAAGACTTCGCGGCAAGAGTCCGCGGCATCCTGCAGAACAACGACACCCCCGCGGGCCGCACCCAGGTTGCGTCCTTGCTGGCGGACGCCTTGAAGGATCGCCAGTTCGTCGACAGCGTGCTGGACGACACCACGCCGGAACGCAAGATCGTCTACCAGGATCCGCAGCTCGGCTTCTGCATCCTGGCGCACCGCTACACCGACGCGCGGGTCGGCGGGCCGCACGACCACGGTCCCTCCTGGGCCATCTACGGGCAAGCCGATGGCGAAACCACCATGAGCGACTGGGCCCGGGTCGACCCCGGCTCCACCGGGAAGCGCGCGAAGGTGAAGAAGCTGCGCGAGTACACGCTCACCCCAGGGGTTGCGCACCTGTACAACGAAGGCGACATCCATGCGCCCAGCCGCACGGGCGCGTCACGCCTGGTCCGCATCGAAGGCGTCAACCTCGAGACGGTGCGGCGCGGTTCGTACGAGCCGGTGCAGGACGGCCCAGCGGCCTAGCGCGCCGCCAACGCGGCAACGAAGTCCTTGGCCGGCATGCCCACGACGGCGCCCAAGGCCAAGGCCCTGGCGTTTGCGGCGGAGATGATGCCGTCGGCATAGGTCGAGCGGCCGTCGCCGATGCGCGCGGTGAAGGCGCTCACGGTGGCCGCCGCGATGCCTTTCTGGTCGAGAAGCGGCAAGGCGGCAATGCCAGCGTAGTCCGCGCCGAAACCGGCGTCGTTGAACATCACCAGCTGCATGCCGACCTTGGCCGCGTAGCCGTCGGACGGCGTGCCGCCATGCGAGCCGGTCAGCACGATTCCGCCCTTGTCGCCCTCACGCGCGAGCGCGACGGAGTCCACCATGACGACGACCTTGCCGCCCGGCAGCGTGGCCTCGGACCGGGTCTCCAGCATGGGTGCGGGCATGTGCGTCGGCGGGGTCGCGGCACGCAGCAGGTCGGCAGCCTCGCGGCACGACATGCCCACCTCCACCTTGCACGCGGCTGCGGGCTGGTTCACCGCGCTGATGGTCCCGCGTTCCAGCATGTCGGCTCCATTGCCGATGCGGGCGGTGCGCGCATCGACGGCGGCCATTGCGAAGCCGAACTGCTCGGCCCACGCCATGCCGGCGATGCCCGCGCGGTCCCGGCCAAAAGCCGCGTCGTGCTGGATGGCGGCGCGAGGCCCTGCCTTGAGCGCGAGGTAGGTCGTGAAGACCGCCGCATGCGAGCCGCCGATGAGTACAGAGCCCGCCGTTTCGGGCCCCAGCTTGGTGACTGTCGGCACGGCCACCACCTTCACGTTCTCGATCGACATCTTCACTCCGCTTTTCACGATTTGCGAAAGCTCATTCTGCCTTCTTGCCCGTGAACACGGCGCGTTGCGCATCGAAGGCGCGCCGGTACGCCGGCCGTGCCTGGCCGCGAGCGACATACGCGGCCAGGTTCGGATAGTCCTCGACGATGCCCGTGCCCTCCAGCCTGCGCAGCACCATCACCATCATCAGGTCGCCGGCGCTGAACGCGCCGTCCAGCCAGTGGGCATCACCCAGCCGCGCCGACAGGTCGTCCAGTCGAAGGCGGACGCGGTCTTCCATGAGCGGCATGCGTTGGGCATGCCAGGGCTTGTCGCCCTCCGCGTAGGGTGCCTGCTCCAGCTCCACGATCGGCGGTTCCACCGTGTTCAGGGCAGCGAACATCCAGGTGATGGCGCGCGCGCGGGCGTTGGCGTCCTGCGGCAGGAGGCCGGCGTGGCGCTGCGCGACATGCAGGATGATCGCGCCCGATTCGAACAGCGCGAGATCGCCTTCCTCATACGTCGGGATCTGGCCGAACGGGTGCAGCGCACGATGCGCGGGCTTCTTCATCGCCTGGAAAGACACCAGGCGAACGTCGTAAGGCTGACCCACTTCTTCCAGGGCCCAGCGCACGCGCATGTCGCGCGCGAGTCCCTGTCCTTCGTCGGGGGACGCTTCGAAGGCGGTGATGACGGGCAGGGTGCCAGAGTGGCCCATGGCTACGCACCCTTGCGGAACACGACGTGCGTAGCGGCCTGCGTCGGTACGTGTTCCACGCACCGGTAGCCCAGCGCATGCAGGTCCAGGCCCTGGAACAGCGACTCACCCGAGCCGAGCAGCATGGGGGAGACGGCCAGGTGCATCTCGTCCACCAGTCCGGCTTGCAGGTATTGCCGCAGCGTCGACACCCCGCCGCCCACGCGCACGTCCCTGCCTTGCGCCGCCTTCATCGCGGCCTGCAGTGCCGCATGGATGCCTTCGGTGACGAAGTGGAAGGTGGTGCCGCCTTCCATCTCGATCGGTGCGCGCGCATGGTGCGTCAGCACGAACACCGGTGCGTGGTACACCGGGTTGGGCCCCCACCAGCCTTTCCAGCCGTCGTCGGGCCAGGGGCCGCGGGAGTGGGTGAACATGTTGCGTCCCATGATCCAGGCGCCCACGTTGTCGAAGCCGCGCGCGGCGAAGTCGTTGTCGACGCCCGTGGTGCCGCGTTCCTTCCCGATCACCTCGGCGAACGTCTGCGTCGGCAGCAGCCAGCCATGCAGGTCCTCGCCGCGCTCGCCCAGCGGCGTGGCCAGGGACTGGGATGGGCCGGCGCCGTAGCCATCCAGTGAAACGGTGAAGCCTTCGACTCTGAGCTTGGGCATTTCAGTGCTCTCCATGTGGTGGTCCTCTCTCACGACGAAGCAGGGCCCCCGATTTCGACAAGGAACATGGGGTTTGTCCCTAACTCATGCTGGGTTATTCTGCGCCCACCACATAGGAGAGAAGCCATGAAGAGAATCAGCACCCAGGCCGTGGCACTGGCCATCGCGTTCGGAGCCACGATCGCTGCATCGCCCGCGTGGGCCGGCAAGACGCTGGACGGCATCAAGTCGCGCGGCCAGGTGGTCTGCGGCGTGCATACCGGGCTGGCCGGGTTCTCCGCGGCCGACTCCGCCGGCAAGTGGTCCGGGCTCGACGTGGACGTGTGCCGCGCGGTCGCCGCCGCGGTGCTGAGCGATCCCGAGAAGGTGAAGTACGTGCCGCTGACGGCGCAACAGCGCTTCACCGCACTGCAATCCGGCGAGATCGACCTGCTGTCCCGCAACACCACGCTCACCCTCACGCGCGACGCGTCGCTCGGCCTGCTGGGCACCGTGGTCACCTACTACGACGGCCAGGGCTTCATCGTCACCAAGAAGAGCAACATCAAGAGCCCCAAGCAGTTCAAGAACCAGACGATCTGCGTGCAGTCGGGCACCACGACCGAGAAGAACCTGACCGACTACTCCAAGGCCAACAACCTGAACATCAAGACCGTGGTGTTCGAGAAGGAAGAGGCCGCCACCGCCGCCTACTTCGCCGGCCGCTGCGTCTCGTATACCACCGACGCCTCGGGCCTCGCCTCCATCCGCAACAAGGTGGCCACCAACCCGGCCGACCACGTGATCCTGTCGGACCTGGTGTCCAAGGAGCCGCTGGGCCCGATGGTCCGCCGTGGTGACGACGAGTGGCTGGCCATCGTGAAGTGGGTCATCTACGGGCTGGTCGAAG
>JAJNBO010000236.1 GCA_021156245.1 Ramlibacter sp.
GCGATGGCTCCTTCGGCTTCACGCTGAACGAGCTGGACACGGCGCGGCGCCACGGATTGCGCGTCGTGACCGTGATCCACAACAACGCCGCCTGGGGCATCATCCGCGCCGGGCAGCGCAAGCAGCTGGACTTCGAGATGGGGACGGAACTGGAAGGCACGGAGTACGCCGCAGTGGCACGGGGGTTCGGCTGCCATGGCGAGAACGTGACCACGGCCGAAGAAGTCGGCCCGGCCATCCGGCGCGCGCTGGCTTCCGGCCTGCCGGCCGTGCTCGATTGCCGCACCCGCTTCGTGCCCCACCCCGCCGGCCCCATGTTCGGGGCGATGAACCAATACGGATTCGACGCGCTCACGCGCTGATCACAAGGACCCAGACGAATGCAGACCCTCACCCTCGCGCAGGCGCAGCAGATCCTCCAGGCCGCATTGGCCAGGTCGAAGGAGAAAGGCTTCAAGCCCATGGGCGTCGCGGTGCTGGACGCCGCGGGCAACCTGAAGGCTTTCGCCAGCGAAGACGGCGCCAGCATGTTCCGCTTCGACATCGCGCGGGCCAAGGCCTGGGGTGCCGTGGGCATGGGCGTTTCGAGCCGCGTGCTCGGCCAGCGCGCCAAGGACAACCCGAACTTCTTCGTCTCGCTCGCCGCGACCGCCGAAGGCAAGTTCCTGCCGCAGACAGGAGCCGTCGTGATCAAGGACGCCGCCGGCAACCTGCTCGGCGCGGTGGGCGCGAGCGGCGGCACGGGCGACGAGGATGAGGAGATCTGCGTGGCGGGGGTGCAGGCTGCGGGGCTGGCCAGCGGCTGAAGCTGGGGCGGTACGCATCCCGTGGGCCGGTGGCGAGCGCGAAGCCGAACCCCGGCATCGCGGCGCCCCCGAACCCTCTCACGCCCGCGTCATCTGCCGGGAAAGCTCTTTCTGCGGCAGGTTGGCGCCCGCACTGCGCAGCGTCGCCACCAGCCGGCTCGTGTCCAGGTCGTCGGCCGGCTGCCCGGTGGCGACGGACTGCGCAGCGGCCGTGCCGGCCGCCTGGCCCATCATGTACGCCGCCGACTGCGCGCGGATCGAACCGTGCACCTTGGTGTCGCTGGAATGGCAACGGCCGGCCACCCACAGGTTCTCGGAGCCGCGTGGCACGAGGATGCTGTAGGGGATGCCGACGCTCTCGCCGCGGCCGAGGTTGTCCTTGCCGTGGAAGTCCTTGAGGAAGCGCTCGTGCTCCTCCTTGGACGTATTGCTCGGGTGCACGTCCGTTGGCCGGTTGTACACGGCGATCTGGTCGGGAAACTGGCGCTTGGCGCGGAAGTCGTCCATGGTCAGTTCGAACTCGCCGACGATGCGGCGCGAGTCGCGTACGCCCATCACCGGCGCGGTGGCCAAAAGCTCGACGTCCTCGCAGCCCGGAACGTACTTGCGGTAGAACTCGGTGTATTCGACGGCCAGCTTGCGGCCGAACACCATGCCGTCCGACAGGCTGCGGATGGAGAGCGGATTCAGGTTGAACACATGGCCCGCGTTCAGCGTGGCGCCCTGCTTCGCCACGCGGTTCATACCCGGGAAGAACCGGTCCTCTTGCGTGAAGAAGCCATCCTCGATGGCCTTCGGCACCAGCTCGTTGCGCACCCGGTTCTTGACGACGTCGAGACCCTTCCAGCCCTCGCCGTACGCGGGATCCTCCCAGTTCATGCCGCCCAGGAGCGCGCACAAGGTGCTGGGTGAAACGGTGTCGGTATCGCGCAGCACGACCTTGCACTCGGCGCCCGCCGCAGCCGCGAGCGCGGCGTCGCCGGTCGCGTCCACGAACGCCTTGGCGGACACGTAGCGCAGGCCCTCCACGTTGCTCAGGACCACGCCGTTCACGCGCCGGCCGGTGACGTCGGCCTGCACGAGGCGAGTGAAGAAGCGAACCTCCACGCCGGCCTGGACCACGAACTCATCGAGGATGCGCTTGAGGTGCTCGGGATGGAAAGGCACCCACCGGTTCAACTGCGAGTGGAGGAACTCGGGCACCACCTGCGGCCCGAAGGCCTTCTGGGCCCACATGGTCTCCAGCAGCTCCCGCATGAAACCGCCGACCAGCATGCGCTCGCCATCGGAGACGGGCCCGAACGAGGCCACCAGGCCGCTGGTGCCCATGCCGCCCAGGCAGCCCGTGGCTTCCACGAGCAGCACCTTGAGCCCGAGGCGCGCGGCGCACACGGCGGCCGCCGTGCCGGCCGGGCCGCCGCCGGCGACGACGAGGTCGTAGCCGGCTTCGGCAGGGATCGATTGCGTGAGGGTGTACGTCGACATCGGCTGCTCAGTTCATCCGCGTGCCGAGCGGTTTGGTGACCGCGGCGAAGCGCTTCATCTCGCTCTGGATGAAGGCCTGGAACTCGGCGGGCCCTTGCGGAGCGAGATCGATGCCCATGCCCGCGAGCGTCTTCTCCATATCGGGGGCTTTCAGCACCGCGAGCAGGTCGTCACCGATTTGCTGCACCACCTCGCGCGGCATGCCGGCGGGGCCGCAGAATCCCGCCCAGTTCACGGCCTCGTAGCCGGGCAGCGTCTCGGCGATCGCGGGCCAGGTGGGGAACAGCGGGCTGCGCTTCGCGCTGGTCACGCCCAGCACCTTCAACTGGCCCGACTTGATGAAAGCCTCGGCCGAACTGGCGACCGAGAAGCCCATCGGCAACATGCCGCCGATGATCTCGTTGTACATCTTCGCCGCGCCGTTGTAGGGGACGTGCTGCAACTCGATGCCCGCCATGTGGTTGAGCATCTCGCCGGCCAGTTGCGCGGACGTCCCGATGCCGTTCGATCCGAAGGAGAACTTGCGCGGCGGGTTGCTCTTGGCGAGTGCGATGAGGCCCTTGATGTCGTTGGCGGGGAAATCCGCGGCCGCCACCAGCCCCACCGTGTAATAGCCGACGCGACCCAGCGGCTGCAGGTCCTTGACTTCGTACGGCAGGTCCGTGCGCTGCACCGCGTTGATGCTGAGCGAGCTGCCCAGCAGGCCGATGACATGGCCGTCCGCTGGGGCGCGTGCGACCGCCTGCGTGGCGATGGCGACGCCGCCGCCCGGCTTGTTCTCCAGCACCACGGTCTGCTTCCAATGCGCCTCGAGCCGTTCGCCGAGCATGCGTGCCAGGCGATCGGCCGCTCCACCAGGGGGCTGCGGCAGGATGAGCCGCACCGGCTTGGACGGGAACTTCTGCGCGCGTGCCACCGTCGGGGCCAGCAGCGCCACGAGGGCTGCACCGAGGAGGGAACGGCGGCTTGCGCCGGGCTGGGAATGATGCATCGCTTGTCTCCTGTCCATCGCCTCTGCGGGCATGGAGCCATGGTGCGGCGCGCGTCGCACGAGGTCAAATGAAAAGAGTTGGGCAGCCCATAACCTTGGGTTATGGTGCGGGGGATGAACCTGCGCCAGATGGAAGTGTTTCGCGCCGTCATGCTCACCGGCGGCGTCAGTGGCGCAGCGGAGCTGCTGCACGTTTCGCAGCCTGCCGCCAGCAAGGTGCTGGCGCAGGCGGAGCGGCAGGTCGGCTTCCCCCTCTTCGAACGCGTCAAGGGCCGGCTGGTGCCCACGCCGGAGGCGCAGCAGCTGCATGCCGAAGTGGATGCGCTGTGGCGTGGCGTGGAGCGGGTGCGCGATGTCTCGCGCACATTGGCCGCGCCGCGGTCCGGCATGCTGCGCCTGTCCGTGTCGGCGAGCATGGCCTCCTACCTCGTGCCGAGGACGCTGGCGCTGCTCTGCGAGCAGTTCCCGGAACTGAAGAGCCACATGGAGATTCACGTTGCGCCGATCCTCGTCGATGCCTTGCTGGATCATTCCGCGGATCTCGGCGTGGCCCTCCTGCCCAACGAACACCCGAACCTCGTGCGTGTGCGCTCCTATCGCTGCGGGTTCGCATGCGTCATGCGGGCCGACCACCCGCTCGCGCGCAAACCCTCCCTGAAACCGGCGGACCTGCGCGACCAGCGCGTGATCACCTCGAACCCCAACACCCCGTACGGGCAAGCCCTGCAACGCACTTACGGTCGCGAGGCCGGCACGCTGAAGCTCGACCTCGAGGTGCGGTCGTCCACGTCGGCCTGCTGGCAGGCGCAGGCCGGCGCAGGTGTCGCGGTCGTCGACCGCGCCGCCGTGGCCGGTGACACCTTCCATGGACTGGCCGTGCGCCCGTTCGACACGCGCGAGCGGCTGGCCGTCAGCGTCCTGCGCAATCGCTACCGTCCGCCGTCGCGGGTGCAACAGGCCTTCTGCGACGTCTTCGATGCCGTTTGGAAGGACGCGATGGAATAGCCGGGCCGGGCTTGCGAGAGAATCTCCGCATGTCCGACCCCCTCGTCCGCCTCCTCGAGGTCGAGATGCCCTACGGCAAGCACAAGGGCACGCCGATCGCCGACCTGCCGGGCAACTACCTCAACTGGTTCGCGCGCGAAGGTTTCCCGCCCGGAGAGATCGGGCGGCTGCTCGCGCTGATGCACGAGATCGACCACAACGGCCTCTCGCACCTGCTCACCCCGCTGCGGAATGCGCGGCGCGGGGGCTGACCTCCATTCGCCTGAAAGGAATCCACCGCATGAACGGCGCCAGCAGCCTCGTCCGCACCCTCCTCGCTTCCGGCGTCGACACTTGCTTCGCCAACCCGGGCACGAGCGAGATGCACTTCGTGGCCGCACTCGACCAGATCCCCGGCATGCGCTGCGTGCTCGGCCTGCAGGAGAACGTGGTGACGGGCATGGCCGACGGCTACTGGCGCATCGCCGGGAAGCCCGCCTGCACGCTGCTCCACTGCGGACCAGGCCTCGCCAACGGCTTGGCCAACCTGCACGACGCACGCCGCGCTGGCAGCGGCATCGTCAACATCGTCGGCGACCAGGCAACCTGGCACCGGCCCTTCGATCCGCCGCTGGCGGCGGACACCGAAGGCTGGGCGCGCGGCGTGTCCGCCTGGGTGCGCACCAGCCTGCGCGCGCAGGACGTCGGGCGCGATGCCGCCGCAGCCGTGCA
>JAJNBO010000237.1 GCA_021156245.1 Ramlibacter sp.
CCCGCCACAGCGCCGTGAGCGTCATCCCGGGGATGCGCGCGGCGCGGCGCAGGTATTCGCCATGGGCAGGAACGGTCAGCCAGGCCGGGTCGAAGATTTCCCCGCTGCCGCTGTTTTCGATGAAGCCAGCGCACAGTTCGCGCGGGCTCCAGCCGTTGGCCAGGCCGGCAGCGACGAAGGCGCCGGCGGAAACGCCCACGTAATGATCGAAGCGGGTGAAGTCGGCGCCGTCCAGCGCCTCCTCCAGCGCGCACAGGGCGCCGATCTCGTAGACGGCGCCCAGCGGCCCGCCACCCGCCAGCGCCAGGCCCACCCGCGGTGGGCGCGCGGTTGTCACTCGGCGGCCTTGCGGGGCGCGCGCTTGCGGGCCGTCTTCGCCACCTTGCCGGCCTTGGCCGCGGGGCGGTCCGTGCCGGTCTTGCCGGGAGCACTGCGACCGCCGGCACGGCGCAAGGCGGCCACGGTGCGGTTCAGCTCTTCGACCCGCGCGACCAGCGCGTCGATGTCGCGGGAGGTCGGCACGCCCAGCTTCTTGAGCGCGCGCGAGACCCGCTCCTCGAAGATGCTTTCCAGCTTGTCCCACTGGCCCGCCGCCTTGCTGGAGAGATCGCTCGCCATGGAGCTCATGCGGCTGCTGGCCTCGGACAACTTGCCTTCGGCGACGGACTGCGTCTTGCGCTGCAGGCCCACGCCCTCCTTCACCAGCGCCTCGAACACCCGGCCGCCTTCCTCCTGTGCCTTCGAGAAGGCGCCCAGCCCGGCCAGCCAGATCTGCTGGGCCGACTCCTTGACCGTGTCGGCCAGCTGCGCGGACGACGGGTCCGCGCCTTCGCCCCGGCCCTTCTTCAGTTTCGTCACCATGTCTCGTTCTCCTGGGTTGCTGAGGCTCGCGCCGTCCGCCGCACTTTAAGCCAGTCCGCGCCCCGCATCTAGACGGTCTCTCCTAAACGGGCCGCGGGTTTGCGCCAAATCCGTCCACAGGCGCTTTGGGCAGAATGCGCCACACACAACGACGGCACGCCCGAGGGGACCCCATGCACTACTTCGTCACCGGAGCCACCGGCTTCATCGGCAAGCGGCTGGTCCGCAAGCTGCTGGCGCGCAAGGGCGCGGTCGTTCACTTCCTGATCCGCCGGGAAAGCGAGGGCAAGGTGGAGGCCTTGCGCGAATGGTGGGGCGCCACGGCCGCCCGCGCCATCCCGGTCTTCGGAGACCTCACGCAGAAGAAGCTGGGCGTCGCCGCCGAGGACGTGAAGAAGCTCAAGGGCCAGGTCGACCACTTCTTCCATCTTGCCGCGGTCTACGACCTCGGGGCCGATGAGGAAAGCCAGGTGGCCGTGAACATCGAGGGCACGCGCAACACGGTCGAATTCGCCAAGGCCATCGACGCCGGCCATTTCCATCACGTGTCCTCCATTGCCGCCGCCGGCCTGTACGAAGGCGTCTTCCGCGAGGACATGTTCGACGAAGCGGAGAACATCGACCACCCCTACTTCATGACGAAGCACGAGAGCGAGAAGATCGTGCGCAAGGAGGCCAAGGTCCCGTGGACGGTGTACCGGCCGGCCCTGGTGGTGGGCGACAGCCAGACGGGGGAGATGGACAAGATCGACGGTCCGTACTACTTCTTCAAGCTGATCCAGCGCATGCGGCAGTTGCTGCCGCCGTGGATGCCGGCGATCGGCCTGGAAGGCGGGCGCATCAACATCGTGCCGGTCGACTACGTCGTCGACGCGCTGGACCATATCGGGCACCAGGACAAGATCGCCAGGCGCTGCTTCCACCTGGTCGACCCGGTGGGCTATCGCGTCGGCGACGTGCTGGACATCTTCAGCCGCGCCGCGCACGCGCCGCGCATGAACGTCTTCGTCAATGCGGCGCTGCTCGGATTCATCCCGAAAAGCATCAAGAAAGGCTTGATGGCCATCGCGCCGGTGCGGCGCGTGCGCAATGCGGTGATGAAGGACCTGGGCCTGCCCGAGGACATCCTGGAGTTCGTCAACTACCCCACGCGTTTCGACGCGCGGGAGGCGCAGGCCGCGCTCAAGGGCTCCGGCATCGCGGCGCCCAACCTGAAGGACTACGCCTGGAAGCTGTGGGACTACTGGGAGCGCCACCTCGACCCCGACCTGCACATCGACCGCAGCCTGCGCGGCACGGTCGCCGGCAAGGTGGTGCTGGTCACCGGCGGCTCCTCCGGCATCGGCCTCGCGGCGGCGCACAAGTTCGCGGAAGCCGGCGCCATCACCGTCATCTGCGGCCGCGACCAGGACAAGCTGGACGAGGCGTGCGCGGAGGCCGAGGCGAAAGGCTATGCCTTCGTCGCCTATCCCGCGGACCTGGCGGACATGGCCGACTGCGACCGGTTCGTGCAGGTGGTGCTGGCGAACCATGGCGGCGTCGATTTCCTGGTCAACAACGCCGGCCGTTCGATCCGGCGCGCCATCGAGTCCAGCTACGACCGCTTCCACGATTTCGAGCGCACGATGCAGCTCAATTACTTCGGCTGCCTGCGCGTGACCATGGGCCTGCTGCCGGCGATGGTGGAAAAGCGCAAGGGCCACGTCGTGAACATCAGCTCCATCGGCGTGCTGACCAATGCGCCGCGCTTCTCGGCGTACGTGGCGTCCAAGGCGGCGCTGGACGCGTGGACGCGCTGCGCGGCCAGCGAGTTCCAGGACCAGGGCATCTCGTTCACCACCATCAACATGCCCCTGGTGCGCACGCCCATGATCGCGCCGACCAAGATCTACAACAACGTGCCCACGCTCGCCCCGGAGGAAGCGGCCGACCTGATCGCGGAGGCCTGCGTGGCCAAGCCGGTCCGCATCGCCACGCGCCTGGGCATCACGGGCCAGGTGCTGCATGCGCTGGTGCCGCGCGTGGCCCAGATCGCGATGAACACCAGCTTCCGCATGTTCCCCGACTCTTCCGCCGCCAAGGGCGACAAGGGCGCGAAGCCGCAGCTCTCGGCGGAGGCGATGGCATTGCAGCAGATGATGCGGGGGATCCACTTCTAGGCGCCCGGTTGCTTGGGGCCGGGACAGGCACCTGTTCTTTTCAACGCAGAAGACGCAAAAGGAAGACAAAGGACGCAAAAGGACTTCCAGAGCCAGATTGAATTGGCTTCTTTTGCGTCTTTGGCTGGTCTTCTGCGTCTTCTGCGTTAAATCCTTTGAAGACCTCCTTCAATCCGGAGTGCGCAGCGTCGCCCGCGCCTAAAATCGGCGCCACCCCATGAAGGTCTTCTTCCTGTCCTGGCCGCGGCCCGCCAAGGTGCTGACGGTGATGCTGCTGGATGCGCTGCTGGCGGTCGCATCCATGTGGGTCGCCTTTTCGCTGCGCCTGGACACGCTGCACATCCCGGCCGGGGACGAACGCGCCCCGTACGTGCTGGCGCCTATCCTCGCGATCCCGATCTTCATCCGGATGGGCCTGTACCGCGCCATCTTCCGCTACAGCGGCACGGCGGCCCTGGTCGCCACCACCCAGGCGGTGATGATCTACGGCGCGCTGCTGTTCGTGCTGCTGCTCTGGCTGCGCCTGCCGATGGTGCCGCGCAGCGTCGGCGTGCTCCAGCCCATGCTGTTCCTGCTGCTGGTGGGCGCGAGCCGCAGCTTCGCCCGCATGTGGCTGGCGGACACATCGTCCGCACCCGCCACTTCAAGCTGCTGGGCTTCGTGGATGACGATCGGACCAAGGTGGGCCGCATCATCAACGGCGTGCCCGTCATCGCCGCCTCCAGCATCTCCGACTTCGTGCGCACGTGGCAGGTCACGGACATCCTGCTGGCGCTGCCCCGCGCCACGCGCGAGCGCCGCAACGAGATCATCGCCCAGCTCAGCGCGCTGCCGGTGCACGTGCGCACCGTGCCCAACATGACCGAGCTGGCCAGCGGCAGCGTGACGGTGCAGGACTTCCGCGAGCTGGACATCGAGGACCTGCTCGGGCGCGATCCCGTTCCGCCGCAGCCCGAACTGCTGGCCCGGAACCTGGCGGGCAAGGTGGTGGCGATCACGGGCGCCGGTGGCAGCATCGGCAGCGAGCTCTGCCGGCAGATCCTGGCCGAGCGTCCGCAGCGGCTGCTGCTCATCGACCATGGCGAGTACGCGTTGTACGCCATCCATGGCGAGCTGGCCGCGCTCTGCCAGCAACGTGGCCTGGCGGTGGACCTCGTTCCGCTGCTTGCCAGCATCAACGACGCCCCGCGCATCGCCCAGATCTTCCGTGCGTTCTTGCCGGCCACCGTGTACCACGCCGCCGCCTACAAGCACGTGCCGATGGTGGAGCACAACGCCGCGCCCAGCGTGGTGAACAACGTGTTCGGCACGCTCAACGTGGCGCGCGCCGCCATCGAGTCCCGGGCGAGCCACTTCGTGCTGGTGTCCACCGACAAGGCCGTGCGCCCCACCAACATCATGGGCGCCAGCAAGCGCATGGCGGAGCTCGTGCTGCAGGCCCTGGCCGCGCGCGGCTCCATCGGAGTGAGCGACGGCAGCATCGCGGCCCTCGTTCCCAACCGCACCTGCTTCTCGATCGTCCGCTTCGGCAACGTGCTGGATTCGAGCGGCAGCGTGGTGCCGCTGTTCCGCCAGCAGGTCGCCAATGGCGGACCGCTGACCGTGACCGATCCCCGCGTCACGCGTTACTTCATGACCATCCCCGAGGCCGCGCAGCTGGTGCTGCAGGCGGGCGCCATGGCCTCCGGCGGTGACGTGTTCGTGCTGGACATGGGCCAGCCGGTGCGCATCATGGACCTGGCGCGGCGGATCATCGAACTCTCGGGCCTGCGCGTGCGCGACGCCGAGACCCCGCACGGGGACGTCGAGATCGTGATCACCGGCCTGCGGCCGGGCGAGAAGCTCTACGAAGAACTGCTGATCGGCGACAACCCCGAAGGCACCCCGCATCCGCGCATCATGAAGGCGCGGGAAGACTTCGTGCCGTGGCCGGAGCTGTCGGCGTCGCTCGACGAGCTCTGGGCCGCCACCCAGGCGAACGACGTCGAGCGCATCCGCGCCATCCTGGCGCAGCGCGTGAGCGGCTACGAAAGCGAATCCGGCGTCGTCGACCACCTGAGCGTCGCCGGCACGCAGGCGCCGCGCCCCGCCGCGCCCGTGCGCGGACTCGAACGTCCGGGATGACCCTCTTCTCGGCCGCCCTGGTGTACGTCGTCGCCAACGGCGTCAGCGCCGGGCTGCCCTTCCTGATGCTGCCGGTGCTGACGCGGGTGATGCGACCGGAGGAATACGGCCTGGCCGGCATGTTCGCGGTGATGGTGGCGCTCTTCACCTCGGTCGTCGGTGTCAACACGCATGGCGCGGCGGGCATGCGCTACTTCGACCGCGAGAGCATCGACTTGCCGCGCTACGTCGCCGCCTGCATGGTGATCGGCGTCGCCAGCACGGCCGTCACCCTGCTGGCGGTGCTGCTGGTCGCGCCATGGCTGCAGCAATGGACCCAGTTGCCGCTTGCCTGGCTGCTGGTGGCCGTGCTGGTCGCCGCCGCGCAGTTCGTCCTGCAGTTGCAGTTGACGCTCTGGCAATCGGCCGCGCTGGCCTGGAAGTACGGCGCGCTGAGGATCGCGCAGGCCGTGCTGGACGCCATCGCGTCGCTGGGGCTGGTGCTGGTGCTGCACTTCGGCTGGGAGGGCCGCGCCGGCGGTATCGCACTGGCCAACGTGCTGGTGGCCGCGGCGGCGTTCTTCCTGCTGCTGGGCGGCCGCTGGATGAAATTCCCGGCGACGCGCGAAGACGTGCGGGCCGCCCTGCGCTTCGGCCTGCCGCTGATGCCCCACCTGGCCAGCGGGATGGTGCTGGCCTTGTTCGACCGTTTCCTCATTGGCGGCACGCTCGGCATGGCCAGCGTGGGCATCTACATGGTCGCGGTCCAGATCGGCATGGCGATGGGCCTGGTGACCGAGGCGTTCAACCGCGCGTACGCGCCGTGGCTGCTGGAGACCATGAAGCAGCAGGACGGGCGCCGCGACCTGCGCATCGTGCGCTGGACCTACGGGTACTTCGCGGCGCTGCTGCTGGCTGCGCTGCTCGTAGGCTTCCTCGCCGAGCCCTTGATGCGGCTGATCGCCGGCCAGCAGTACCTGCAGGCGGCTCCCGTCATCCCCTGGATCGCCCTGGGCTTCGCCTTCGGCGGCATGTACTTCATGGTCACCAACTACGTGTTCTACGTGGGTCGCACCGGCAGCCTGGCGCTCGTCACGTTCACGGCGGGCGCGGTGAACGTGGTCGCGGCCGTCCTCCTGGTGCGCAGCCACGGCATCGTCGGCGCCGCGCAGGCCGCCCTTATCGGCAAGATCGTGCTGTTCGCGGGCACATGGTGGCTCAGCCACCGTTGCCGCCCGATGCCCTGGGGCCGGGCGCTGGTGCCGGGAGCCACGGCATGAAGACGTCGCGCATCCTCCATCGCGATGGGCGCAAGGTGTCGCTGGAGCAACTGGCCGGCGAGGTGTCGGCCAGCCTGTTCCAGACGGACCTGCACTACGGGCTGTGCGCCGAGGTTGCCCGGCTGCAGGCGCCGCAGCCGGACGCATTCCCGGTGCTGCACAACCTGCTGTCCCTGAAGTCCCGCATCCTGATGGGCGTCACGGCCCTGCTGGGGGGCGCGGCGGCGACGCGCGGCCCGGTCCACCGCGTGGTCCTCCCCCCCGTGGTGCTGCGCGTCGCAGGCGAGCGCCTGCGGGCAATGGGCATGGAAGTCGAAGCGCTCCCGCACGACGTGGCGCTGGTGCCGCCCAAGGTGGCCCTGGCGTTCTTCCTCAAGGCTGTCCTGCACCGCGCTTACCGGCTGGCGGCGCGTCCGCTCGTGCCCGGCGTGCCGCTGGTGCGGGCCTGGGTCGACGTCACCGAAGGGATGTACGGTGACCTGTTCCCGCACGCGCAGATTCGCGTGTATCCCTTCTCCTATGGCATCCGGCGACAGCTCGCGTTCGTCCGCAGCCTGGGCAGGAGGGGCTTTCGCTGGTCCTTCGACGGCGTGCCGTACCGCTGGCGCGATGCATTCGGCGCGCTGGCGGCCGGCTCGCGTCGCCATTTGCACCTGGCGCAGGCCGAAGGGCTGGCCTACCGGCGCTTCGCCGACGAACTGCTCGCGGCCGGCGTTCGCGAGATCCATTCGAGCGACGAATACGAAGTCGGTGTCGTGGCTGCAGGCGAGCGCCTGGCCGAGGGTGGCGCGAGTTACGTCAACACCGCGCACGGGATCGGCCTCTACTGCCCGCAGCTTGCGTATGCGCGGTTCGACTACCTGAACGACTACCAGGCCGACTTCTACCGCCGCATGGGCACGCGCATGGAGCTGCGCAAGCGCGCCACCGCCAACGCGAAGCTGCCGTTCGAACGACCGGAGCTGCAGGGCGCCGCGGAGCTGGCGCTGGTCTACGTGCACCAGAACTTCGAGGACTACCACCTCCCGTCCGAGACCGCGGCGCAGGCGGCGCTGATGCGCAAGCTGGCCGAGGGCGGGCGCGAGCTCGGCGTGGCGGCGATCGTGAAGCTGCATCCCAACATGCCGCGGGCGCGCTTGCAGGCGGACCTGCCGCCCGGCTTGCGCGTGGCCAGCCGGTGGGACGAACTGCGTGGCCTGCGCCCGGTCTTCCTCACCATCTATTCCACGGCGTACTACGAACTCGCCCCGGTCGCGCCGGTGCTCGTCTACGCCGCCCCCACCTACAATCCCGCCGTCTACCTCGACGGCGACTTCGAGACCTTCACGATGGACAACCTGGTGGAGCAGGTGGCGCGCCTGCGCGACCCCGGGGCCTGGGCGGCCCTCGTCGACCGGCAGGCCCGCAGCCTGCGGGGTGCCGCGGCATGATCCGGAAGCTCCTCGTCCGCCTGCTCACTGCGTTCCAGCTCGCCTTCGTCTATCGCTTCAGGTCCGTGGGCCGCAACATCCGGCTGGACCGTGGCCTGTTCGTCATTCCCGGCCGGGTGTCGCTTGGCGACAACGTCTTCATCGGCCGCCATTCCTTCCTGGACGGCGATATCGAGATCGGCAACGGGGTGATGCTGGCCGCATCCGTGGCCATCGTCGGCGGGGACCACGCCTTCCGCACCGTCGGACAGCCGCTGTTTGCCTCGCCCCGTGAGCACTGGAACAAGACCGTGATCCAGGACGACGCCTGGATAGGGCACGGCGCCATCATCCTCAACGGCCTGACCATCGGTCGCGGCGCCATGGTGGCGGCCGGTTCCGTCGTGACGCGGGACGTGCCGCCGTATGCCGTCGTGGGCGGCAATCCGGCCCGGGTGATCTCCTCCCGTTTCGATCCCGCGCAGCAGGCCGAACACGAGCGTCTGCTGGCGACCCTTCGCGGATAATCTCGGCACCCATGACCTTCCAGGACAAGACCCTGCTGGTGACCGGCGGAACGGGATCGTTCGGCACGGCCATCCTGCATCGCTTCCTGGACACGCCGATCGGCGAGATCCGCGTGTTCA
>JAJNBO010000238.1 GCA_021156245.1 Ramlibacter sp.
CCGGCCACCCGACCGAGGCACTATATATGGGGCTTTTGGCCTTGACAAGCACTATAGGTAGTGGTTTCCCGTAAGCGCCGGTGCATATCCCTGTGGATACCTTGTGCACCGTTGGCTGCTGTCGAGCAGGCGGCCGCGCCCGCTCTGCATCCGCTATGCACAGCTCGCGATCACGCGGGGAAGGACGCCGCGGGCCAGGCGAGGCTGGCGCGCAACACACGCCAGTCGAAGCCGGCGCCCGGGTCTTGCTTGCGGCCTGGCGCAATGTGCTCGTGGCCGGCGATGTGGGCGATGGGATAGCGCTGCGCGATGCCGGCGCACAGGTCGGTGAGTGCCTCGTACTGCTCCGGCTCGAAGGTCTCGCCCTCCAGACCTTCCAGCTCGATGCCCACGGAATCGTCGTTGCACTCGCCGCGGCCGCGGTACTGCGAGGCACCGGCGTGCCAGGCGCGGTCGTCACAGCTCACGAACTGCCAGAGCTCGCCGTTGCGGCGGATGTAGAAGTGCGACGACACCGCCAAGCCCTCGATGCTCTTGAAATACGGGTGCGCTTCCCAGTCCAGCGTATTGGTAAAGAGCCGTTGCACCTCGTCGCCGCCGAACTGACCCGGCGGCAGGCTGATCGAGTGCACGACGATGAGGTCGACCTGCGCGTCCTGGGGGCGCTCACCAAAATTCGGCGAATCGAGGCGGCGGGCGAAACGATACCACCCGTCCTGCCAGAGGGCGGGCGCGGCGTTCTCAGGCGCTGTCATCGGGCTCGTCGCCGTTGCCCGGCGCGGTGATGGCCAGGCGCGCGATGCGGTAGCGGATCTGGCGCAGCGACAGGCCCAGCCGCTGTGCCGCGGCCGTGCGGTTGAAGCCGCTCTCATGCAGCGCCTGCACCAGGATTTCGCGCTCCTGCTGGTCCAGGTACGCCTGCAGGTCGGACGGGACGGGCGCGGTTGCACGCGCAGCCGGTTCCTGCCCCTGCGGCGTGAGGGCAGGCGGCTGGGCGGGGCGCTGGGTCGGCGCGAAGTCGACCTGCAGTTCCTCGCCGTCTGACAGCGCGACGGCGCGGTGCAGCAGGTTCTCCAGTTCACGTACGTTGCCGCCCAGGGGGTGCGCGCACAGTTGGTCGACTACCGTGGGCGACAACACCGGCAGCGGCATGCCCGATTCATGGGAGATGCGGGACAGCAACGCTTCGCATAGCGCGGGCAAGTCTTCGCGGCGCTCGCGCAGCGGCGGCACCATGATCTCGATCACGTTGAGGCGGTAATACAAGTCCTGCCGGAATCGACCCGCGAGCACATCGGCGGCGAGGTCCTTGTGCGTCGCGCTGACGACACGCACGTCAACGGCGTCCTCCTGGGTCGAGCCGAGCGAGCGCACCTGCCGCTCCTGGATGGCGCGCAGCAGCTTGGACTGCATCGCCAGCGGAAGGTCGCCGATCTCGTCGAGAAACAGCGTGCCCTCGCGCGCGGCCTGAAAATACCCTTCGCGGTCCTGCGCGGCGCCGGTGTAGGAGCCTTTCTTCGCGCCGAAGAACTCCGCCTCGAGCAGCGATTCAGGAATGGCGCTGCAGTTGACGGCTACGAACGGGCCGTCCGCGCGATGGCTGCAGGCATGGATCGCGCGCGCCACCAGCTCCTTGCCGGTGCCGGATTCACCGCGCACGAGCACCGGCGCCATGCTGCGCGCGACCTTCGCGATCCTCTCCTTGACGATGCGCATGGGTTGCGATTCGCCCACGAGCCGTTGCAGCGCCGCCTGGCCCGTCGGGGCGCGATCGGCGGCGGCCCCACCGCGCGGCTGGGCCGCCGTGCGGACGCGCGCGGGCGTCGCCGGCTCCTGGATCGCCGAGGCCACCACGGTGCGAAACTGCTTGAGATCCACCGGCTTGGTGAGGTAGTCGAAGGCACCGGCCTTGAGCGCCTCCACGGCGTTCTCGGCCGAGCCGTAGGCAGTCATGACGATGCAGCGCTCGCTGCGCTGCTGGGCCAGCATGCGGTGCAGCAGTTCGAGCCCCAGGCCGTCGGGCAGCCGCATGTCGGTGATGACCGCGTCGAATTTCTTGGCCTCCAACTGTTCCCACGCTTCTGCCAGGGTGCCGGCCGCATCGACCCTGTAGCCCTCGCGCAGGAGCGTCAGTTCGTATAGGGTGCGCAGGTCGGGTTCGTCGTCGACGACGAGGACTTGGGCGGGCGTGGCGGCGGGGGGCATTAGACGGCTATTGTGTCAAATGACGCGGGCCCGGCAAGCGGCGCGCCGGTGGGCCGGAAGCTGACGAAGAATTCGTTGCCTTCGCGAGGGTTGCCCGCGGCGCCGGCGACGGCGCGCCGGTGGCCGATGGACGCGCCGTGGCGCTCACAGAGTTCGCGGCAGATGTACAGGCCCAGGCCACTGGAGCGGCTCTCCGACGAAAAGAAGGGCTCGAACAGGTGGCGCTGCACCGTGGGCTCCAGCGGCGCCCCGTCGCTCCAGACCTGCAGCCCGACCTGGCCCGCTGCCCGCTCGGTCGCCACGCGGATCGAGTCGGGCTGGTCGCCCGCATAGCGCAGCGCGTTGTCCAGCAGATTGACCAGGATGCGGCGCAAATGGTCGGCGTCGAACGGAACGCGCACGCCCGGCGCGCCGAGCGCGAGCTGCAGCCGCGCGCCGCTGCGTGTCTGCGTTGCCCAGTCGTTGCACGCCGCAGCGACGGCGGCATCGAGTTCGAGCGTGGGTGGCGCGCGCAGGCCCTGGTGCTGCACGCGCGAGATGTCGAGGATCTCGTCCACGATCTGCGCCAGCCGCTGAGCGTTCTTGCGCACCAGCGAGCTGAGCTGCTTCAACGCGGGCTCCTGCAAGTCCTCCTCCATGAGCGCATTGGCCTGCGCGATGGCGGCCAGCGGGTTGCGGATCTCGTGCGCCACGGCCGCGGACATCCTTCCCATGGCCGCGAGTTTCTCGGTGCGCAGCCGCGCTTCCATCTCGCGAAGGTCCTCCATGAACATGACGCATAGGCTCTCCGCGTGATGTTCGTGCGACGTAAGCCGGGTGCGCACATGGATACGCCGCGGGCTGGCGCCGTCTTCTTCCAGCGCCACCTCGGCCTGGTGAGCGGCGCGCTCGGCGAAGGTCCGCTGGGCAAGCGCCATCATCGGCCCCCAGCTGGGCCGGGCTGTCAACTCGAAGGGAGCAAGCGCCTGCCCGTCCTCCGGCCCGAGGAGCTTTCGAGCCGCCGGATTCGCCGTATGAACACGGCCCTTGGCATCGACGACCAGGACGCCATCTACCAGCGTTTCGATGACGAGCTGGTTCACCTGCGCTTGCATGCGGGCGGCCTGTCGTCCGTGGCGCGCCGCCTGCTCTTCGCGGGCCAGCCGTGCCGACAGCTGGTTGGCCAGGAAAGCCAGCGCGAAGTAGCCGATGCCGGTCAGGCCGGCTTGCAGAAAGCGCGCCGCGGTCTCGATGGGCGTCTGCAGCGAAAGTACCCACGCGTCCGTAAGCAGCAACAGCGCCACGCCTGCCGCGGTACCCAGGGCCAGCAGCGCCGACCCCAGCACCGAGCCCATCAACACCGGCAGGGCGTACAACGGCGCGTAGTTGATGCCGCCGGCCTGCAGGAACTGCAGTGTCGTGACTGCCAGCAGGTCGACGCCGATCGTGGAAACCCACTGCGGATCGAACCTGTCGCCCGGCGGCAGTGGCCGCGTATAGATGCGCACCAGCAAGGCGGCAGCGAGATAAGTGAGGCACAGGCCGACCAGCCAGCTGCTCACGTTCAGCGTGGGCGCCAGTATGAACAGCGCGGAGATCAGCGTCAACAACATCAGGGCGATGACGACCCGGGCCGTCATGAAGCCGCGCCACAGCCGCGCGAACGCGGAATCCGACGTCAGCGCGGTGTCGGCGGCGAAGCTGATGTCCGGCGGGTGCCCGGGCATCACTTTTCCTGCGCGCGCAGGCGATGGGCCGCGCAGCAATACAGCTGGCCGTCGGGGCCCGGCAGTGCATCGGAGCGGGGCAAGTGGACCAGGCACACGGGGCATTGGACCATGTCCTGCGGCGACGCGTTCGGGGCGTCCTTGCGCTTTCGGGCGGGTGGCGTTTCGTCCCTGCGGCCGCTTCGCAACAACCACAGCACCACGAGCACCACCACGAGGAGGATGAGGTATTTCATGGTCGCCGCGTGACGCGCTCTAGCGCTTGAGCACCACTTCCAGCACGAAGCGCGAGCCGGCGTAGGCCAGCAGCAGCAACAGCGAGCCGGTGTAGAGCACGCGCACGGCCTTGCGGCCGCGCCAGCCGAAGCGCAGGCGGCCCAGCAGCAGGAAAGCGAACACCAGCCAGGACAGGATCGAGAAGATGGTCTTGTGGTCCCAGCGAATGCCGCTGTGGCCCTGCCCGTACAACTTCTCGCTGAAGAAAAGCCCGGCGATGAGGGTGGCGGACAACAGCACGAACCCCGCATTGGCAAAGCGGAATGTCAGGCGCTCCAGCGTCAGGAGCGGGACACCGGCATGCGGGTCGGCGGCCACTCTAATTTGGCGCTCGGCCCGCATCATGAGCCAGGCGTGGACCACGGCGGCGGCGAACAATCCATACGACGCGATGCCCAGCGCCCAGTGCAGGGGCAACCAGGGTGAGGCTGCAACGTGCAATGGCGCACCGGGAAACGCCAGCGCCAACAACACGGCCATGCTTCCGAGGCCGGCCAGGGCCCAGCGTGCCTGTAAATGCGGAAACATTTGCCGCTCGACCGCATACACAGTGAGCACAAGCCACGCCGTCATCGATATGGCGGGCGCAAAGCCGAACCGGGGCGGATCGCCCAGCAGCCCCCAGGCGACCACGACGGCGTGCAGCAGCCATGCAAGCAACAGGGCCATGCGCGCGGCGCGGTCGGACAAACGGGCATGGCCGGCGGCGGGAACGGCATAGGCGGCGGCGGCCGCCAGCGTCAGCACCACGCTCGCAGGGGACGCACTGGCTAGAATCATGGGTAACAGTTTAGCCTTGCTTCCT